>JBDSBK010000496.1:0-6129 GCA_039921645.1 Dokdonella sp. | reverse complement strand
CAAGCGCTGAAGCCGGCATCGACCTAACGCAGCTGGCTGTCCTTGCTGCCGCGTCGGTTGTAGCCGCTGACGTTACCCTGGCCAAGGTCGTGCGCTTCCTGACAGGCGACGCACATGCGAACACCGGGCACCGCCTTGCGCCGGGCCGGTGGAATCTTCGCATCGCATGCCTCGCAGTGCGTGAGGCTTGGGCCCTTGTTCATCTGGCTGCGTGCGCGCTTGATCGCGTCCTCCACGGTCGCGTCGATCTGGTCCTGCACGGCACCGTCGCCGGCCCAACCGGTGGCCATGGCTGTCTCCATCAGCTGCTCTTTCGGGACGCACGAGGATACGCCGATCCAAATGAATGTTCGCCCGACGCGCACCTATCGGGCGCGGTCGACATACGGATGCGCGGCGATCTGATCGACTTCCGATTCCGATATCGTCGACAGCACCAGCGCCATCAAGTAGCGCACGATCACCATCAGGGTCGCCAGCACGACATTGGCGTCAACCGGGACATGCAGCATGGAAAACCCCAGTACGATCGGTCGCGCCAAGAAGAAACCGACGAATACCATGAGGAACATGGATACGAACGTCGCGCCGCCTTGGCCGAGGGTGCTTCTCGCCCAGGCGCCACGCGGGTTCGCGGAATGCCATGCCTGCCACAACGAAATGGCGAGTTGGATGACGACATACGCGAGTGCCCAACCGATCGCCGAAGGCGGGGTTTCGCGCAGACCCTTTACGCCGATGGCCAGCGCGTTTCCGTTGCCACCTTCGCTTGCGACGCCATAGGAAACCACGAGGAAGAAGAGGACAAACATCAGCCCGCCGCTCAACTTCAGGAGATCGAACAGATGCGTGAGCGGGCCGCGCTCCGGGTAGAACGGAATCGTTGCTATCGTCAGCAGGATCAGTTCTGCCGCGAGCAGAGCCTGCAATACGACGTACGGCAACCCACCCCACAGGCACCCGGCGAGCAGCACGCCATACGACAGCGCCAATTGCGCTGCCACACGCGGCGACACCAGGCGCAGCGCTTCGATGGCTTTCATTCATCCTCCCCTATCGCATGCTGCGACGGCACGGCGATTGCGCAGACAATCAAACAGCGTCGCGCTCCTTGTACCGAACACGTCGTCGCGCGTCGAACCGGGCCATGCCTCGATGAACATTCCGACGGCACCCCATGTCCCGATCCATGCCCCTTGTGCGTATTGTCGAGCAAACTCACGGAGAACCGCATGCGCACCATCCTGCCCTGCCTTACCCTGCTTTCCCTGTTGTGCATTGGCGCCGGCGCGAAAGAGCCGCAATCGCTGAGCGCGACGGTCGACGGCGATCGCTTTGCCGGTGACGACCATACGATCCTGCTGGTACCGCTGCCGTCCGGCGAATTCAGCTTGCAAGCTGCGACCGCGGGCGCGGCAAGCTATCCGCCACCGAAGACGCCGGTCGATCGCCTGTCGATCATGTGTCAGGGCTATGTCCCGGGCAAGGCGATGAAGCTGGGCAGCAAGGAATTCGCGACTTCGGGCTGCAATGCGACCTTCACCAAGGCAGCGGCGGAAGCCGGCAAGGAAGCGGAGGAGTACTCGCTCGACAAGCGCAATCCAGACACGTTGTTCGAAGTCACCGCCGCGCATGGCAAGGTCAGCGAAGGCCGTTTCGAATTCCACATGAAGAACAAGGCCGGCAAGGCGCTGGTCGTCAGTGGCGGCGCTTTCGTGATCGAGGATCGGCAACTCTGAGCCGGTTCAAACGGTGAAGCCGGAGCACCTGCCAGCGTCCGGCTTCGATCATTCTGCGACGCGGATCCAATCGCGCCACGGGCACATCGCGTGCTTCAGTGGACGATGGGTGCGCTGAACGTCGCGTCGTAGTCGAAGGTCGCATGCTCGTCGGTGAAATCGTGCACCGATTTCATGTGCAGCCGACCTGCGATCGCATTCGCATCGAGCGATTTCATCTCGAACTTGTCGAGGCCGCCGGTGTTGATCCAGCCCTTGTTGATCTCGACGGTGTAGATGTCGTTGCTGTCGGCGCTCTTGCCGTGGCCGAACATGTCGTCACCGATCGTGACCGCGATCGCGTGGAACTTGCCCGTTGCGGCAAGCTTGTCGAGGTGGTCGCGATCGTGGCGAAGCGCCTCGTCGCTGATCGGCGCATCGCTGAGGATCACGCGAATGTCTTCCTTCTCCTTGTGGAACGAATTCGGCTGCGCCAGCGCGTAGGCGTGCGTCAGCGCAGTCGTCTTGCCGTTGACGATCATCTTGCCCTGCACGGTGCCCTCGCCCGCGACAGCCGACAACGAACCGGTACCGCAAAGCACGACGGTGAACAGCAATGCATGACGCCGCATGATCTTTCCCCTGACATGGATGGCACCGGCGAGCTTACTCCGATGGCAGTGCAACGGCGTGGGCATTCCTGGGGCGTCCATGGAAGACTCGGACGCCGTAGCCCTCGCCCGATGCGGTGGCTATTCCCGACGGGCTCAGCGTGAATCCAGGCAGACTGTCCAAATGACGCCCGCCCAGTCGTCATCATGTCGGCGGCGAATGTTCCGCCTCACCCATGAAGGAGATTCCGCATGCAATACCTCTTGATGCTGTACGCGAACGAAGGCGGTTGGGACCAGCTCACGAAAGCCGATCAGGAACGAGGCGTCGCCGCCTATGGCGCGTATACGGAGGCCCTCAACAAAGCGGGCGTGCTCTGCGGATCGAACCGCCTGCAGTCGGTATCGACGGCGACCACTGTGCGCATCGCGGACGGCAAGACCCAGGTGCTGGATGGACCGTATACGGATTCGAAGGAGCAGCTCGGTGGCTACTACCTGATCGATGTAGCCGATCTCGATGCTGCACTTTCGTGGGCGGCGCGTTGCCCGGGCGCGGGGCATGGCATCATCGAAGTCCGCCCGGTGTGGGCGATGCACTGATGAATCCTGCCGGCCCCTCCCATCGGGGTCGGCACCTGCGCCGACGCATACCCATCGCATGAACGAGGCGACAGCGAGCGATAGCGGGGACAAGGCACGCATCGTTGCCGAATCGGTCGCGCGTCGCAGCTACGGCAAGCTCGTCGCGTATCTCGCGGCGCGTACGCGCGACGTGGCCGCGGCAGAAGATGCGCTGGCGGATGCGTTCGCGACCGCACTGACGGAATGGCCGCGCAGTGGCAGCCCGTCGAATCCGGAGGCGTGGCTGCTCACGGTCGCACGCAGGAAGATGATCGACCACGCACGACATCAGCGCAGCGGCGACGCCGTCATGGCGGAGCTGCAACGGCTCGCGGACGATGTCACCAGCGCGCCCGACGACGCGGCGATTCCGGATCATCGCCTCGCCCTGCTGTTCGCCTGCGCACATCCCGCGATCGAGATCGGCATCCGTGCACCGTTGATGTTGCAGGCGGTGCTGGGGCTCGATGCGAAGCGCATCGCCTCTGCGTTTCTGATGTCGCCGGCCGCGATGGGCAAGCGGCTGGTTCGCGCGAAAGACAAGATTCGCCAAGCCGGCGTTCCGTTCCGTATTCCCCAACGCGATGAGTTGGCGACACGGCTCGACAGCGTGCTCGACGCGATTTATGCCGCGTTCGCCGATGGCTGGACCGATCCCGGCGGCACCGACGTCGCACGGCGCGATCTCACCGGGGAAGCCATTTTTCTGGCGCGACTTGCAGCGGAGTTGCTCCCGCACGAAGCCGAAGCGCTGGGCCTGCTCGCATGCATGCTGCATGCGCATGCGCGGCGGCGCGCGCGGCGCAATGCTGCCGGCGACTATGTCCCGCTCGCCGATCAGGACACCTCGCTGTGGGACGCACCGATGATCGTCGAAGCGGAAGAAACGCTTCGACGCGCGAGCGCGCTGCGCCAGCTCGGCCGCTATCAACTGGAAGCCGCACTGCAATCGGCGCATGTGGAGCGCCGAATCAGCGGGCGCGACAACTGGGCGGCAGTGCTGCAGCTTTACGACGCCCTGTCGGCAGTCACCGGCTCGCCGGTGATCATGATCAACCGCGCGCTCGCGATTGCCGAGATAGACGGCGCGGACGTGGCGCTCGCCGCCATGCCGGATATCGCTACCGATACACGACTTGCCGACTATCAGCCGTACTGGGCCGCGCGGGCGGAACTGCTGACAAGAATCGGCGCGCACATCGATGCGCAGCATGCCTACGACATCGCCATCGGTCTCGAACACGACGACGCGGTACGGCGCTTCTTGCACGGGCGCAAAGTCATGTCCGCGCCGGATCGTCCCTCCGCGAATCCCGCTCGTCCCGTCGAAGACCGCGAAAGCGGCAAACCGGATTGACCTCGCCGCACGAAGATGGAATCAATAGGCGAAGGATTTCCCTTCCGCCATTCACGTCAGCACCCCATGGATGCCTTCAGTTACCTCTCGGTCCTGCTTTCGATCATCCTCGGCCTCTCGATCACGCAGATCCTCAAAGGGTTCCGCGGACTCATGCTGGCGCGCTCGCACGTGCGCGTCTACTGGCCATGCCTGCTGTGGGCGATCCTGCTGCTGGTCATCGACGTGCAGTCGTGGTGGGCGATGTACGAACTGCGCCACTACAAGGACTGGACCTTCCTTGCATTCGCCATCGTGCTGGCGCAGACGATTCCGCTTTACCTGCTCGCTGGACTCGTTCTGCCCGACATCCGCATTGAAAGTCCAGTCGATTTGCGCACGCACTACTACGACAACCACCGCTGGTTCTTCGTGCTCGCCGCGTTGCTGTGCGTGATCAGCATCAGCAAGGTGCTCATGCTGTTCGGCGAGTGGCCGCCGCCGCTGGATCTCGGCTTCCAGGTCGTATTCATCACGGTCTCCCTGATTGCCGCGTGGACGGCGAGGGAGTCGTATCACGAGAGAATGGCACCTATCGCTGCAATCGGCATCGGTGCGTACATCGGCCTTCTGTTCGCGCACTTGCGCTGACCGATGGTCAGGAACCCTTCTTGCTCGCGTGGATCGTTTCCCCGCGAGCCAGCATTTCGACGAATTGCGCGATGCGCCGCGCGCGCGTCTCGGTCTTCTTCGCGTCATTGATGCGATAAAGAATCGCGTAACGATTGGCGCGATCGAGTTGCTCGAAAAAGCGCTTTGCAGCGGGCACTTTCTTGAGGGAGGCCTGAAGATCCGACGGCACGACGGCATTGCTGGATGATGCGTACGCCTTGTCCCAGCGACCGTTTTCCTTCGCGCTATCGATCTCGCGCAACCCTTGGGCGGATACGCGCCCCCCGGCAACCAGTCGCTGCACGGCATCCCGGTTTATCTTCGACCACGGGCTGTCGCGCCGCCGCGGCGTGAAGCGGGTTAGAAAGTACTGCTCGTCGAACCTGGCCAGTTGTCCGTCGATCCAGCCATGGCACAACGCGCCTTCGATCGCAGCCGATTTCTTCAGCGTGGGACGATCGGCCCCGGCCTTGGAGAACTTCAGCCACAAGCCCTTCGATGTCTCTCCGTTCTTGCGCAGCCAGCGCTCCCACGATGGCAGGTCGTCGAATGCCATGACCGGCAAATCGGTTGCTTCCATGACATTCCTCGGCACGCACACAAGCGCAGTCTGCAGGATACCCACCGGGTTGGCGATCAGCTCCTCGACGTCGCCTGCGAATGGTTGCGCAGCTCAGTGCGCCGGATCGGGTTCGTTCTTGATCCGCGTGTCCGTCGCAACCCAATTCACTTCCCAGGTCTTTCCTCCGTCGTCGGAGAATGCCTGCTCGAAACGAACCGAGTCGGCAGTGATGTCGGAGATGACGAAGCGGACGAAGATGGCGCGTCCACCGAGCGTTTCCTGGTCGAAAAATTCTCCGCGACCATTTTTGAATTCGCCGATCGTTGGAACGCCCAGCGTGCCGGAGCTGCTGTTGGCGAAATTGAGACTCCACTGGTGCGACTCGGGGTTGTAGAGGCGCAGGCTGAGACCCTCGAAATGACCCGCGGGGCCATCGGCCTCGAGTTCGAGCAGGACGGCGCGGCCGTTCCACACTTTGCGCACGACGGTCGTGCCCTCGTACTTGACCCAGTTGGTCGAGCCTGTCAGCGGATGCACGAGACGCGAGATTTTCGTTTTCCAGGTGCCTACTTCGAAATCGAAATCATGTTGACCATCCCGTTTCGC
>JBDSBK010000495.1:0-3684 GCA_039921645.1 Dokdonella sp. | reverse complement strand
GCGCCGCTGTCGATCGCGGAACTGTCGCTCTCCGTCTATGCGGCCGAGAAGGGCTACCTCGACGACATCGCGCTGCCGAAGATCCTGCCGTTCGAAGCGGCGCTGCATGCGCATTTCCACAGCAACTACGGCGACCTGATGAAGAAAATCGTCGAGACCGGCGACTGGAACAACGACATCGAGGGCCAGTTCAAGAAGGGCCTCGAAGAATTCAAGAAGACGGGCAGCTGGTAAATCTCGTGGGGCGGGTTCTTTGCGATGCCGGTGAACGGCATCGCGGCTGAAGCCGCTCCCACAAAGCACCACCCACAAAGTACAAAGACACCGACAGGGTGAGGTAAACGTGGCCGGCGGCAGAGAAATCAAAACCAAGATCAAGAGCGTGCAGAACACCCGCAAGGTGACGCGCGCGCTCGAAATGGTCTCGGCATCGAAAATCCGCAAGGCGCAGGATCTGATGCGGTCCTCGCGTCCGTACGCGCGTCTGATGCGCCAGGTGATCGGCCACATCGCGCATGCGAACGTCGAGTTCAAACATCCGTTTCTCGTCGAGCGCAGCGAAATCAAGCGCGTCGGTTACGTGGTCGTCTCTACCGACCGCGGTTTGTGCGGCGGCCTGAATTCGAATCTGTTCCGCAAGCTGCTCGCTGAAGTCCGCGAATGGCAGGGCGAGGGCGTCGAGGTCGATGTCGTCTGCATCGGCCAGAAGGCGACGCAGTTCTTCAAGCGCCTCAAAGTCAACATGGTCGGGTCGGTCACGCATCTGGGCGAGAAGCCGCAGATTGCGCAGCTGATCGGCGTCATCAAGGTCATGCTCGACGAATATGTCGCCGGTCGGGTCGATCGCCTCAACCTTGCCTACAACGATTTCGTCAATACGATGACGCAGAAGGCGACGATTTCGCCGCTTTTGCCATTGCCGCCGTCCGAGGAGCTGGCCACCACGCATGCGTGGGACTACCTGTACGAACCAGATGCGGAAGCCGTGCTCGAACACGTGTTGACGCGCTACATCGAATCGCTGGTCTATCAAGCGGTGCTCGAGAACCTCGCCTCGGAACATGCCGCACGCATGGTCGCGATGAAGAGTGCGTCGGACAACGCGACCAAGGCGATCGGCAGCTTGACGCTGATCTACAACAAGGCGCGACAAGCAGCTATCACGCAGGAAATTTCCGAGATCGTCAGCGGCGCCGCGGCTGTATGAGTGTATGAGTGCGCTCATCCATGAGCGCGAAGATCGAAAAGCAACCATCCATGGTTGCACTTTTTTAGAAGAAGCGACGCTTCGGCGGCGCTGAATCGAATCCTGAAAGATCCATCCGGAGCACTTCCATGAGCCAAGGCAAAGTCGTACAAATCATCGGCGCCGTCGTCGACGTCGAATTCCCGCGCGAGTCCGTGCCGAAGGTGTACGACGCGCTCAAGATCGACGGAATGGCGATCACGCTCGAGGTGCAGCAGCAGCTCGGTGACGGTGTCGTGCGCACGATCGCGCTCGGTTCGACCGATGGCCTCAAGCGCGGCCTGATCGCGAACGATACCGGCGAAGGCATCAAGGTGCCCGTCGGCAAGGAAACCCTCGGCCGCATCATGGACGTGCTCGGCAATCCGATCGACGAAGCCGGCCCCATCGGTGCGAAAGACGAGTGGGTCATCCATCGTCCGGCGCCGAAGTACGACGATCAGGCTGCGGCCAGCGACCTGCTCGAAACGGGGATCAAGGTCATCGACCTCGTCTGCCCGTTCGCCAAGGGCGGCAAGGTCGGCCTGTTCGGCGGCGCCGGCGTCGGCAAGACCGTCAACATGCTCGAACTGATCAACAACATCGCGACCCAGCACGCCGGTCTGTCGGTGTTCGCCGGCGTCGGTGAGCGCACCCGCGAAGGCAACGATTTCTATCACGAAATGATCGATGCGGGCGTCGTCAAGCTCGACGACAAGACGCAGTCGAAAGTGGCGATTGTGTATGGCCAGATGAACGAGCCGCCGGGCAACCGCCTGCGCGTCGCGCTGACCGGCCTCACGATGGCGGAATACTTCCGCGACGACATCGATCCGGCCACCGGCAAGGGCCGCGACATCCTGTTTTTCGTCGACAACATCTACCGCTACACACTGGCCGGTACCGAAGTGTCCGCGCTGCTCGGCCGCATGCCGTCTGCGGTGGGTTACCAGCCGACGCTGGCCGACGAAATGGGCCGTTTGCAGGAACGCATTACGTCGACTAAAACGGGATCCATCACCTCGATCCAGGCCGTCTATGTGCCGGCCGACGACTACACCGATCCGTCCCCGGCAACGACCTTCGCCCATCTCGATTCGACCGTGGCGTTGTCGCGCGAAATCGCGAGTCTCGGCATCTACCCGGCGGTCGATCCGCTGGCGTCGACCAGCCGCCAGCTCGATCCGCTGGTGATCGGCACCGAGCACTACGAAACTGCGCGTCGCGTGCAGGGCACCCTGCAGCGCTACAAGGAACTGAAGGACATCATCGCGATCCTCGGCATGGACGAGCTCAGCGAAGAAGACAAGCAGTCGGTGATGCGCGCGCGCAAGATCGAAAAATTCTTCTCGCAGCCGTTCACCGTCGCGCAGGTGTTCACCGGCGCGCCCGGCAAGTACGTCACGCTGAAGGAAACCATCCGCGGCTTCAAGATGATCTGCGACGGCGAGTGCGACCACCTGCCGGAACAGGCGTTCTACATGGTCGGCGGCATCGACGAGGCCTTCGAGAAGGCCAAGGCGATGGAAAAGAAGGCCGCCTGACGGCTGACGGGATTTGAGATTCGGGATTCGGGATTCGCAAGAGCGGAGTTTCGCGAATCGGCAGGGTTGACGCTCTTCCGAATCCCGAATCCCGAATTTCGAATCCCGTTCCGAGCAAAGCGAGGAATACATGAACACAATCCGCTGCGACATCGTCAGCGCCGAGGAAGAGATCTTCCACGGCAATGCACAGATGGTCATTGCGACCGGCGAGATGGGCGAGCTCGGCATCGCGCCGCGCCATGCACCGCTGATCACCCGCCTGAAGCCGGGCCAGGTACGCGTGCAACTTGAGAATGGCGAAGAACAGTTCTTCTACGTCTCCGGCGGCATCCTTGAAGTGCAGCCGACGGTCGTGACCATCCTCGCCGACACCGCGATCCGCGCCAAGGATCTCGACGAAGCCGCCGCGCGCAATGCGAAGGATGAAGCCGAGCGCGTACTTGCTAACCGCACCGATGCAATGGAAGTGGCTCAGGCGCAAGCCCAGCTTGCACAGGCGATGGCGCAGTTGCAGGCGCTCGACCGCCTGCGGCGCTCGCTCAAGCACTGAGCTACTGCATCGCTTTACTGCAGATCGAAACGCCGGCGAAAGCCGGCGTTTTTGTTGGCGTCGCGTGAACCCTTCCGGGGCTCACGCGCCGCGTGCGAAGCCCGCGAGCAGCGCAGCATGGCCGATGGAGTTGCGTGTCACGCGAAGCTGCGAGATGCGCGCGTGCACGTGCGACGGAGGCAGCCACGCGATTGCTAGTCGTGGCGATACACCCAATGCCGCGAGGCAAGGAAGCTGCCCAGCGCAAGCACTCCATCCACGAGCGGCTTGCCGATCCACGCACCACGCAGTCCGAACTCTGCATTGATCCCCGAGATGGCCAGCGTGCTGATCGTGGTGTTCGCGCACCAGAGCAGCACGTA
>JBDSBK010000494.1:0-2523 GCA_039921645.1 Dokdonella sp. | reverse complement strand
GGGTGATCGCCTGCTGCAGGCGTTCATCGAACTGGCGGCGATTCGCGAGCGCGGTCAGTGTGTCGAAACGTGCGAGGCGCTGCAGTTCGTTTTCCACGCGCTTGATCGTCGTGATGTCCATCGTCAGCGCGTAGACCCCGTCGATCCGACCGTCCGGCTGGCGCTGTGGTACGTAAATCGCGCGCGCGTTGCGGACGCCGTCCGGTCCCACCATCTCCAGTTCGAATTCGACACGTTCACCCGCGAGCGCTCCGCGGAAGTAAGCGACCTGTGCCGCGTAGTTCTCTTCGCCCAGCGCCTCGCGCAGCGGGCGCCCGACCAGGCGATCGCGTCCTTTCCCGAGCCAGGTTTCATGGGTCGCATTGCAGAACCGGACGATGCCGTTCGCATCAGTGAAGGATATGAGGACAGGAAGATTGTCGGTAATCGTACGCAGCCGTTGTTCGCTCTCGGCTTGCTGTATTTCCGCCCATTTCCTCGCCGTGATGTCCATGACCATCACGTAGAAACCGACCACGCTTCCGGCTGCATCACGGTCGGGAACGTAGTCCGCATGGAAGTATTGCGGAACGCCATGTTCGTGCCGTTCGCTCTCGAAGGTTGCGGCCTCGCCGCCGAACACCGTTTCGATCGCCGGCTGCAAGACTTTGTACAGCTCTTCACCCAGCGTCTCCCGCATGGTTCGGCCCAGCAGTGATGCGGGGTCCACCCCCAGCACCGTCCTGTAGTACTCGTTCGTGAACGTATAGCGTTCTTCACGATCGACGCGGGCGATCATCGCGGGAAGGTGGTCGGCAATCGAACGCAGTGCCCGCTCGCTCTGCAACAACGCCTGCTCTGCCTGCTTGCGTTTGGAAACATCGCGAACGACCCTGACGATTTCCTGCGCGTGTTTCGGGTCGTCGTTCGATACCTTGCGTGAGGTGCTCTCCATCCAGACGTAATGGCCGAGCTTGTGTCGATAACGATAGACCAGTGCGGAACTCGCGCCCCCCTCTCGCATCCCGTTCATCTCCTCGTCGAAGATCGATCGGTCATCGGGGTGAACCAGGTCCGTACGCGCCGGTCCCAGCAATTCCTCCGGTGTCCAGCCGAGGATCTCCTGCACCGAGGGCGAGATATACAGGCGCGTTCCATCGAGCAGCGCACGGACGATGATGTCGTTCGAATTTTCCGCCAGCGTGCGGTAGCGTCGTTCGTTTTCCTGAAGGTTGCGCCGCAACTTGCGCCGTTCGGCAAGCGCGATGCCGATCGGGAAGACCGTCATCAATGCCGTCGCCACGAAAAACTGGAGCATGAGGATATGCGACTGCATCGACATGCCTGGCATCAGGAGCAGCGGGCCGTGGCCGTTGATGGTCGCCGTCACGCCGGCAACCGTCACGATCAATACGCCGATCGCGGCCCCAGCGAAGCCAAGCTGGAACACGACGTACACGAGTGGGGGAAATATCGCGAACAGGAGCGTGGTCGTGTCCTGCAGGAACACGGCGGCGGTCGTTGCGACCAGCATTCCCAGTGCCAGCAACGTGTTGCGCACTCGCCCGGGAGACAGCATGTCGGCAAAAACACGGCGCGTCGACGCAAGGACCATCGGCGTCATGATGATGATGCCGAGCACGTTGGCCGGATACCAGACCGACAAGGTCTGCCATGCGGGTACGGATTTGGCTTGCCAAAGGATCAGGGCAGCCAGCGAGCCGGACAGCGCCGGCGCGATTGCTGCCCACGCCACGCCGGTGCGAGCCCAGGCCAGCAACCGCTCCGGTTCCAGATCGTCGCCGACCTGACGACGTACGGCCCATGACGCAACCAGGACTTCCACGATATGGCAAAGCGTGAGACTGATCCCGAGCGCCGTCGGATTGCCGATGACGAGGTAAGCGAGGACGTTCCCGACGAAACCGGCGCAGACGATGCCTGGCCAGTGTCGATTGGGCGAGCGCAGCAGCAGTCCGAGGAGAATGCCGTTCGTGTACCAGATCGGCGCGACTTCGTCGGCGCCCCGTGCAAGCACAAGGCCGGCCGATGACGTCAGGGCGACGAGCACAATCAAAGCACACAGCCAGGGCGCCGCGCGGTAGAGAAACAATGTCGTTGATGCGCGTGAAGCCGAGGTCTGCATCGCTCAGCACCTTTTCGTCCTGAAACCGATCCTCTCGAAGATTGGAAGTACCCAATGATCGGTAGCCGCAAACGCGCTGCGTTTGTCCTGCATCGCCTTTGCGCGACAGTGTGCGCAGTAGCTGCGTCCGTTTGCCGTTCCGCAACCGGCAGACGCTGGCTGGTGAAAGCGCACTGCTCAGACTAGATGCGCGGGTCCGAATGGTCTGTGAACGTACCTGTCAGAACTGCCCGGCTCCAGGTACAACTGGAAATCTTCCCGTGTCATGGCCGATATGGCGCGAGTGCGACTCGCTGATTCCGTGTGGCGCACGTGCCCCCAATACAGTCGATGTGCGGCACTGTCTGCGCATGTTGCAGGGAATACAGCTGTCAGATTTGACGGTCCGCACATGCGCC
>JBDSBK010000493.1:0-3122 GCA_039921645.1 Dokdonella sp. | reverse complement strand
TGCGCGCTTGCGCTATTCACCCTGGGCAATTCGTCGAACATGTTCCTGCTGCTGCGTGCGAACGAACTCGGCGCCAGCGCTACACGCGTGACGTTGATGTGGGCGCTGTTCTCGCTGGTCGCGGCATTGTTGTCGACACCGCTGTCGGCGCTGTCCGACCATTGGGGCAGGGCACGCATGCTCGGATTTGCGTGGCTCGCTTATGCCGTCGCGTATCTGGCGATCGGCCTGCTGCCGGCGGCGGATTGGGCGCTTTGGTTCGCCTTCGTTGCCTACGGCGTTGTCACTGCCGCGCTGGAAGGGACCGAGAAGGCGCTGGTTGCCGATCTCGTTCCGCGCGAGCGCAGCGGCACCGCGTTCGGCTGGTACAACCTGGTGTCGGGAATCTTCCTGTTGCCCGCATCGCTGCTGTTCGGGTGGTTGTGGCAGGCGCTGTCGCCGTTTGCCGCGTTTGCGTTTGGCGCCGGCTGCGCGCTTCTCGCTGCGCTGCTGCTACGTTTTTGGGTGAGCAACGACAACGACTGATGGCTTTGGGCGCAGGCAGCACAGCCATTCCCCTATAATTTGGCGCTTACCTTTGTCTGGACCTGCCCATGCTCGACCCGGCCCTGCTGCGCGGCCAACTCGCCGACACCGCCCAGCGTCTCGCCACGCGCGGATTTTCACTCGATACGTCCGAGCTCGAAACGATTGAGGCGCAGCGCAAGCATGTGCAGATCGAAACGCAGGAATTGCAAAATCAGCGCAATACCCGTTCCAAGGCGATTGGCATGGCCAAGGCCAAAGGCGAGGATACGGCCGCGCTGATGGCCGAGGTTGCCGGCATCGGCGATCAACTCAAGGCGAACGAGCAGCAGCTCGCCGATATCCAGGCTCGGTTGGCCGACATCGCGCTCGGCATTCCCAATCTTCCGCACGAGTCGGTGCCGTCGGGGGCCGATGAAAGCGGCAATGTCGAACAGCATCGCTGGGGTACGCCGCGTGCTTTCGATTTCGTGGTCAAGGATCACGTCGAACTGGGTGCACACAAAGGTTGGCTCGACGGCGACACCGGCGCGAAGCTGTCGGGTGCGCGCTTCACCGTGCTGCGTGGAGAGCTTGCGCGCCTGCACCGCGCGCTCGCACAATTCATGCTCGATCTGCACACCGGGGAGCACGGCTACCTCGAATGCAATGTGCCGTTGATTGTCAACAGCGATTCGATGCAGGGTACCGGTCAGCTGCCCAAGTTCGAGGAAGACCTGTTTTCCACGACGGTCGGCGAGACAAAGCGCTATCTGATTCCCACCGCCGAAGTGTCGTTGACCAACATCGTGCGCGATGCGATCGTCGATACCGATGCGCTGCCGATGCGCATGGCCGCGCACTCCCTTTGTTTCCGAGCCGAAGCCGGCTCCCACGGTCGCGATACGCGCGGCATGATCCGCCAGCACCAATTCGAAAAGGTCGAGCTGGTGAGTATCGCCAAGCCCTCGGAGAGTTTTGCCGAACACGAACGCATGCTGCGTTGTGCCGAGGTCGTGCTGGAAAGGCTCGGCTTGCCGTACCGTCGTGTGCTGCTGTGTACCGGCGACATGGGCTTCACCGCGACCAAGACCTACGATCTCGAGGTCTGGCTGCCGTCGCAGAACACGTACCGCGAAATTTCCTCCTGTTCGAACTGCACGGATTTCCAGGCACGCCGCATGCAGGCGCGGTGGCGCAATCCGGAGACCGGCAAGCCCGAGCTCGTGCACACGTTGAATGGCTCGGGTGTCGCCGTTGGGCGCGCGCTGATCGCAGTGATGGAGAACGGCCAGAACGCGGATGGCTCGATCACCGTGCCGGAAGCGCTGCGTCGCTACATGGGCGGCGCCGAGCGGATCGCCTAGCGTTGTCTGCGACGCGATGAACGCCCAGCGCAGCGAACTCAACGGCAGTGCAGTCGGCATTGACGACCTGCGCACGTTGGCGCTGATCAACTACGGCCATTTCACGTCAATGCAGGTGCAGGATGGCTGCGTGCGTGGCCTCGACCTGCATCTGCGACGACTGGACCGCTCGACCAGGGAATTGTTCGGCCACCCACTCGATGTCGATGCGACATGCGGGTATATGCGCCAGATTGTCGGCAACGTCGCGGGATCGCTGTCGTTGCGCATCAACGTATTTTCGCGCGATCTCGATCGTGATCGGCTGAACGCCCCTGCCCAACCCGATGTGCTGATTACGGTCGCCGCTGCACGTACGATCGCCTCCACGTCGTTGCGCGTACTCAGCGTGCGCTATGAACGCGAGTCGCCGCATATCAAGCACGTCGGCACGTTCGGGCTTTTCCAGCAGAGGCGCCTCGCTCAGCTGGCGGGCTACGATGACGCGCTGTTCGTCGATGCCACCGGTGCCGTGTCGGAAGGATCGATCTGGAACGTCGGTTTTTTCGACGGGGAGCGCGTGATCTGGCCGGATGCACCGGCGCTCGATGGAACCGCGATGCAATTGCTGAAAGCGGGTTTGCGCGAATGCGGCGCGCCAGCCGTGACGCGCCGCGTCGAATTGAGTGAAGTCGCTTCGTTCCGTGGCGCGTTCTTCACCAACTCGTCTTGTGCAGTTTGCCCGATCGCGCGCATCGACGGTACCGATCTAGCGGTGGATTCGGACCTGCTAGTGATGCTCGACGCGTGCATGCAGCGGGCGCCGCTGCAGAAGATTTGAATCGAATCGGTCGCGCGGCTCCGCGGCGATTCGGCCATCGCATTCGATCGTCTACAGTCGCGAAAGCAACGCCATCGCGGCCGCCGGATTGCGCTCTTTTGTCGCACTGATGAAGTAAACGAAAACGTCGCGCGCCGAAGCGCGTGGCTGGGGTGGGGCAACGCGCGGCAAGTCGGCGGGCTCGTCTCCACGCGCCCACGTTCGCGCCCGCTCGGCCCATGCGTCGAGCGACTTGGGCGGATAGCCGGTTGCGACCGACTCGCTGCGCATCAAGCGCAGGTAGACGAAATCGCCGGTCACATCTGCGAGCGACGGATACTTCGGTGAGTCGGTGAACACGGTTGCGACACGATGGCGGCGCGCGAGATCGATGTATTGCGTGCACAAGAAGCTCTCATGACGCACCTCGAGTACATGTCGCAGATCGCGGC
>JBDSBK010000492.1:0-2852 GCA_039921645.1 Dokdonella sp. | reverse complement strand
TGGAAGAACTTCGGCTACAACATGATCATCCTGCTCGCCGCGCTGCAGAGCATTCCCGCCGATCTGTACGAGGCTGCGCGCATCGACGGTGCGTCGTTCGTGCAGCAATTGCGGCATATCACGCTGCCGATGCTGCGCCCCGCCCTGCTGCTGGTATCCGTGATCACGGTGTCCGGCTACTTCCAGTTGTTCGCCGAGCCCTACGTGATGACGCAGGGCGACCCTTTGCAGAGCACCGTCAGCGTGCTGTATTTCATGTACGAGGAAGGATTCAAATGGTGGAGCCTCGGTCGGGCTTCGGCGATCGCGTTCCTTCTATTCGGCCTGATACTCGTCGTGACGACCCTGCTGCTGCGCATGGGCCGACGTGGGGAAGCGGCATGAAGTCCATCGTGTGGCAAAAGGCAGCCGTGAATGGCCTGTTGATCGGGATGGCCGCGTTCGCAATGTTCCCGCTGTTGTGGATGCTGTCGGTTTCCTTCATGCAACAAGGCGAAGCGAGCACGTTTCCGCCGCCGTTGCTGCCGGCGCATGCGACGCTGGCGAACTATCGCGAATTATTCGAGCGTGCGGGCATGGGGCGCTATCTTCTGAACAGCGCAGCAGTCGCAGCTGCCGCGACATTTCTTTCGCTGCTGTTCAATCTCGCTGCGGGTTACGCATTCGCAAAGCTGCGTTTTGCCGGGCGGGAACGCGTCTTCCAGACGCTGCTCGCCGCGCTGGTGATTCCGGCACAGGTCGCGATGATTCCGCTGTTCCTGATGATGAAATGGCTGGGCCTCGTCAACAGCTATGGCGGCGTCGTGGTGCCCGCGCTGGCGAGCGTGTTCGGCATCTACCTCGTGCGACAGTACGCGCGCTCGATTCCCGACGACCTGCTCGAGGCAGCGCGCATCGATGGCGCCGGCGAGCTGCGCATCTTCACGACGATCGTTCTGCCCCTGCTGAAGCCCATCGTGGTCACGCTCGCGATCTTCACCTTCCTCGCAAGCTGGAACGATTTCATGTGGCCGCTGATCGTACTCAGCGATCAGGCATGGCAGACCGCGCCTGTCGCGTTGGCCGGGCTCTCGCGCGAACACGTGCAGGACAACGAGCTCATGATGGCAGGCTCGGTGGTCACCATCGTTCCCGTGCTGCTGCTGTTTCTCGCGCTGCAGCGGCACTACATCGAGGGTCTGCTGCTGGGGAGCGTCAAGGGATGACGCATGCCGGTTTCCTGCGCGTCGTGTTCGCATGCGCGGTTGGGCTTCCAACAGCAGGGATGGCTGCTGCGTCGACAAGCCGCGTTCTCGATACGTTCGACAGCGCAACGCCATGGACGGCGGTAGCGTCGGATCAGGTCGACGCGACTCTGCGCAGCGAGAAAACTGCCGAAGGCGATGCACTCTGCCTCGACTTCGATTTCCATGGCGTTTCCGGCTACGCGGCGATGCGGCGCACGCTGCCCATCGATTATCCCGTCAACTATGAATTCGCGTTCCGCGTGCGCGGCAGTGCGCCCGACAATGCGCTGCAGTTCAAACTCGCCGACGCGTCGGGCGACAACGTATGGTGGGTCAACCGCCCCGATTTCGTGTTTCCGC
The DNA here is from genome assembly GCA_039921645.1 of Dokdonella sp. GTDB lineage: Bacteria > Pseudomonadota > Gammaproteobacteria > Xanthomonadales > Rhodanobacteraceae > Dokdonella_A. The sequence continues at coordinate 1,266 of JBDSBK010000492.1, read as the reverse complement.
GCGACTGGCAGGCACAGCGATACGCAAAGCGGCATGTCGATTTCGCGTGGGGACCTGGCACCGACAAGACCCTGCGTCACAGCGATTCCATCGAGTTCACGCTGTACGCGGGCAAGGGTGGCCGCGGTGAAGTCTGCTTCGATCAATTGACCCTGCGCGAACTGCCGCCAGCCCCTGCGACTTGGCCCATGCCACAGGCGGCTGCTTCTTCTTCGCAAGCCGGTTCACCGCCTGCCCACGCGATCGACGCCAATGCCGCGACGACCTGGCGCAGCGATGCGAGTCGCGGACCCGATCAGTGGCTGACGCTCGATCTGGGCGCCGACCGTGTGTTCGGTGGCTTGGCGCTGCATTGGACTGAAGGCGCATTCGCGTCGCGCTACGAGATCGAACTGTCGAACGACGGAAAGGCCTGGCGCACGGTGCGCGAGGTTTCGCTCGGCAACGGCGGCATCGATCCCTTGTTGTTGCCCGAGTCGCAGGCACGCTGGCTGCGTATCGCGATGCACGAGGGTCCGCGCAACGCGTATGGCCTCGCCGAGATCGACATCAAGGACCTTTCATTCGGCGCATCGGCCAATGCTTTCTTCGCGGAACTGGCACGCGAGCAGCCACGCGGCTCGTATCCGCGCGGCTTCTACAACGAGCAGACCTACTGGACGTTGGTCGGCGTCGACGGCGGCCATGACAGCGGCTTGTTGTCCGAAGACGGCGCGCTCGAAGTCGCGCGTGGCGGCTTCTCGATCGAACCCTTCCTCATCGACGACGCGGGCAAACTGGACAGCTGGGCAGACGTATCGATCGAGCACACCCTGCAGGATCGCTATCTTCCGATACCCAGCGTCACCTGGACGCGATCGGACCTGCGACTGACGACCACGGCCTTCGCTACCGGCACGCCGCAGTCTTCGCAAATCATCGCAAGCTACGCGATCGAAAATACGTCCGACCATCCGCAGGCGATCACGCTCGCGCTCGCCGTACAGCCGTTCCAGGTCAACCCGTCGGTGCAGTTCCTCAACACCCCGGGCGGCGTCAGTCCGATCCATTCACTGGCATTTTCCGAGGCCGCACTCTCCGTCGACGGCAAGCCGCGCGTGTTCGTGCTGGATGCGCCGACGCGTTTTGTCGCAAGTGCGTTCGACGAGGGCATGATCGTCGAACGCCTGCGCGGCTTTGCGGGCCGCACGAAACCCGCGCACGCCGCTCCGTCAGCGGAGCTTGCGACCGACTCGACCGGTCTCGCCTCCGGCGCCCTGCTCTATC
>JBDSBK010000491.1:0-9506 GCA_039921645.1 Dokdonella sp. | reverse complement strand
CGCGTAAGGCCCTGCGCCGCCCCAAACGGGGAGCGGCGCCAAGCGAATGCGCCTATACTGCGGCCGCGCCGCCGTGGCGCTTCCCAGTCGCAAGAGGTCCATTCCACTTGGCCACGTCGCAACCGCGCGCCCAGCCGCGCAAAGCCGCAACCACCAAGGCCGCCAAGGCCCCCGCCGCCCGCAAGGCGCCGACCAGCGCGAAAAAAGCGGTCGTTTCGAAGAAGGCAGTTCCGAAAAAAGCCGCAGCCTCGAGCAAGCCGGCGCCGCGCAAGGCGCCCCTCAAGGCAGGTTCGGGCAAGGCCGCCGCAACCCGCGCTCCGGCCAAGCCCGCACCGCGCGAACGGATAAAACCTACGCGTACGCCGGATCTGTCCGAACGCCTGCGCGCGCTCGTGCGCGATGCGCTCGAGAATCTCAAGGCGAAGGACATCCAGGAAATCGACGTGCGCGGCAAGAGCAGCGTGACCGACCTCATGGTCGTCGTCAGCGGCACGTCGTCGCGTCACGTGAAGTCGATCGCGGACGAAGTCGTGAAGAAATCCAAGCAGTCGGGCATTCCTCCGATCGGCGTCGAAGGCCAGCGCGAAGGCGAATGGGTGCTGGTCGACCTGGGTGACGTGATCGTGCACGTGATGCTGCCGCGCGTCCGCGAGTTCTACGGTCTCGAACGTCTGTGGACCGTCGGCGACGACGCGCCGACCTATCTGGCCGGTTGAGCGCATTGCTTGCGGGGTGCGAGCGGCTTCGGCCGCAATGCTTTTCCCGGCAGTGACTACCCTGACTTCTTGTGGGAGCGGCTTCAACCGCGATGCTTTTCCGAGGCTGACCGTGCAGGCGAGCATCGCGGTTGAAGCCGCTCCCACAGATCCAGCTGCCGTGAACTTCCTTGGATGAAAGCGCGCCTGATCTCCGTCGGCGAGCGCATGCCGGACTGGGTCGCCGACGGCTTCGCCGAGTACCGCAAGCGCCTCTCACGCGAACTCCCGCTCGATCTGGTCGAAATACCGCTCGGCCAACGCGGCAAGGGCCGCGACAGCACGCGCGCGATCGCCGATGAAGGCGCCGCCTTACTCGCGGCGTTGCCGAAAGATACCCACGTCGTCGCACTCGATGGTCGCGGCAAGCCCTGGTCGAGCGAACAACTCGCCGAGCAACTCGCCGCATGGCGCATGGGCGGCCGCGACCTCGCGATCCTGATTGGCGGCCCCGACGGCCACGCTGCCGATGTCCTTGCGCGCGCGGACCAACGCTGGTCGCTCGGTCCGCTCACGTTGCCGCACATGCTGGTGCGCCTCGTCGTTGCCGAGCAGCTCTATCGCGCGATGTCGATCATCGCCGGGCATCCTTATCATCGTGCTTGAACGCGTTTCCGGGCTTGCCGAGTATTCGAAATCGTGGGCAGGATGAACGCAGTCTCGATTCGGCCAAGCCTTTCATGCTCTTCCTCGCCTCCCAATCCCCTCGTCGTCGTGAACTCTTGCAGCAACTCGGGCTCGATTTCAGCGTGCTCGATGTCGACGTGCCGGAACGCCGCGAGCCCGGCGAGCCGGCGATCGACTATGTGAGTCGCGTCGCGCGCGAAAAGGCCGGCGCTGGTCTGCTGCAGGTGGTCGCAGTGCCGAACGCAATCGTGATAGGCGCGGATACCGAAGTGGTGCTTGACGACGACGTGTTCGGCAAACCGGTCGATGCGGCCGACGCCGCGCGCATGCTGCGATGCCTGTCCGGTCGAGTTCATCGTGTCGTATCGGTTGTCTGGGCCATCAGCGCCGGCGACGAGGAGCATGCGATGAGCGAATCGATGGTCGAGTTCGCCGATCTCACAGACGCGCAGATCGCCGCCTATGTCGGCACCGCTGAGCCGTTGGGCAAGGCGGGTGCCTACGCGATTCAGGGTCGGGCGGCTGCGTTCATCCGCCATCTCGCTGGCAGTTATTCGGGCGTCATGGGCCTTCCGCTGCATGAAACCGCGACGCTGCTGCGTCATTTCGAGCCTCGCTGACGTCCGTCAGAATGTCGGCTTTGCAAAGATTTTGCGGTGGCGGCACTGTGATCGTCGACAATAGAGCATCCCGGCGGCTATAACTCGCCTTAACTTTTCTGGCTAAGTGCCTCTATGTCCGAAGAAATCCTGATCAACGTCACCCCGCGGGAGACGCGCGTGGCGCTGGTCGAGAACGGCATGCTGCAGGAGGTCCACGTCGAACGCGCGAGCCGGCGCGGCTATGTCGGCAATATCTACAAGGGCAAGGTCAGCCGGGTGATGCCGGGCATGCAGGCGGCCTTCGTTGAAGTGGGTCTTGATCGCGCTGCGTTCCTGCACGCGTCGGACATCATGCGCCCGCACGCGAGCCTGACTGGCGAAAATGGCGATGGCGCGCCGACGCCGACGCCGCCGATCAACGAACTCGTGCGCGACGGCCAGGATATCGTCGTGCAGGTGGTCAAGGACCCGATCGGCACCAAGGGCGCGCGCTTGACCACGCATTTGTCGATCCCGTCGCGCTATCTCGTGCTGCTGCCGTACAGCAAGGTGCTCGGCATTTCGGCACGCATCGAGGACGAAGTCGAGCGCACGCGCCTCAAGGACATGCTCGGTGAGCTGCTTGGCGAGACGCGTCTGGGCTACATCGTGCGCACGAATGCGGAAGGCGAGTCGCGCGAGTCGCTCGCCGAGGACGTCAGCTACCTCGGCAAGTTGTGGGCGACTGTGCAGGACAACATCGCCAGCACGCGCGTCGGCGAACGCATCTACGAGGATCTGGCCCTGCCGTTGCGCGCGTTGCGCGACCTTATGCGGCCGTCGATCGAGAAAGTGCGTGTGGATTCGCGCGAAACGATCGAGCGTGCCCATGCGTTCGTGCGGCAGTTCATGCCCGAGTTGGTCGACCGGGTGGAACATTACACCGGAGAACGTCCGATTTTCGATCTGTACGGGGTCGAGGACGAGATCCAGAAAGCCCTGCGAAAGGATGTGCCGCTCAAATCGGGCGGGTATCTCATAGTCGACCAGACCGAGGCGATGACCACGATCGACGTCAACACCGGCGGATTCCTCGGTTCGAAAAATCTCGAGGAAACCGTGTTCCGCACCAACCTCGAAGCCGCGCAAGCGGCGGCGAGGCAGCTGCGTCTGCGCAATCTGGGCGGCATCATCATCATCGACTTCATCGACATGGTCGACGCCGAGCATCAGCGCCAGGTGTTGCGTCAGCTTCAGAAGTCGATGGCGCGCGATCACGCGAAGGCGACCGTTTACGACATGTCGCCGCTCGGGCTCGTCGAGATGACGCGCAAGCGCACCACCGAAAGCCTCGAACGCCAGCTATGCGAACCGTGCCCTTCGTGCAGCGGTCGCGGCAGCCTGAAGACGGCGGAGACGATCACCTACGAGATATTTCGCGAGATCACGCGCGCGGTGCGCCAATTCGAGGCGCACCAGACCCTGGTGCTGGCCTCACCGAAAGTGGTCAACCGCATTCTCGAAGAGGAATCGGTTGCTGTCGCCGAGCTGGAGGAATTCATCGGCAAGACGATCCGGTTCCAGCCGGAAGAGCACTACTCGCAGGAACAGTACGATGTCGTGCTGTTGTAGCTCCCTGCCCGCGCGGGAGGTCGTGTGACGACACCCTGGCGCGTGCACCTGCGTCGGTTGCGCTTTGCGCTGCTGGCGGCAGGCGCGACGGTCGTGATCCTGCTCGGCGTGCTCGCGGGTCTGACCCAGCTTGCGATGCCGTGGCTCGAACGCAACCCGCAATATGTCGAACGCTGGCTGTCGCAGCGGCTCGACCGACCGGTGAAGATCGAACGGCTGAGCGGCGCGTGGGTCGATGGCGGGCCGTTGCTGACGCTCGAAAACGTGCAGATCCGCGCCAGGGATGCCGGTCATGGCATGTTCGCGATCCCGCATGCAGAACTCGCCTTCGATTTGTATGCGCTGTTCCAGCGAAACCGTGCGGTCAGCGAATTCCGTCTGTCCGGCGTCGAACTGAAACTGGTGCACGAAGGCGACACCTGGCGGTTGCGCGACCTTGATCTGGGGACGTCCGAAAAGACCGACGAACCTTTCTCGATGGGCGCGCTCGGTGCGGTGGAAATCAGCCGTCTCAAGCTCGGCATCGAGGACCCCGAGCACCATGTGCATCTGGCACTCGAAGTGCCGGTGCTGCGTGTTCTCAACCACGGTGCGGTCACGCGCGTACTCGGGCGTGTGCGCTTGCCCGACACGGACACGCCGCCGCTGGAGTTCGTCGCCGATCTCGACATCAATACGCGATCGGGCGAACTCTACGTCGGTGGACGCGACGTGGACCTGGGCCGCCTCGCCGCAGGACAGGCCCCCGCTGGCATCGAGCTGGTCGCAGGGCACGGCGAAGTGCAGCTGTGGGCGCGAGTCAATTCGGCGCAGGTCGACGATGTGCGCATGCGCGTGGACCTGCATGACGCGCAATTCGCGGGCGCATTGCCGGTGACCATTGATGCCGGCATGTCGATCACGCCGCGTGCCGCGTTCGATCATCTCGGCTTCGTGGCGCGCTGGATGCGCGAAGCGAAGGGCTGGACGTTCGATGTCGCCGATTTCGTCGCCGATCGCGGCAGTACCAACGTGCCTGCACGCGTGACCATCGAACGACGCAGCGACGGCGACAACGCGCGCTATCGGATCGGTGCCGCCGCATTGCCGCTGGAGCCGTTCGGCGATTTTGCTGTTCTCGCCCAGTCCGCCTCGGAAAAACTTCGTCGCTGGCTTTATCTCGCCCATCCACGCGGAACGCTGGTGAACGCGGACGTGCGCTGGTCAGGCGCCGACGATTACGACGTGAATGCCTCGTTGCGCGGCGTCGGACTCGCCAGTGTCGACGTCGTTCCCGGCGTCGATCTCATCGATATCAACGTGCGCGGCGACGAGCAATCGATCCTGACGCAACTGCCCGAACAGGCACTGCGCATCGACTATCCGCGCGTGTTCCGCAAGCCATTCCTGTTCAACCAGTTCGGCGGCGACGTGATCGCACGCCGCGTCGACGAGGGTTGGCGCATCGAGTCCGATCGGATCGGCTTCGAGGGCGTCGGCTACGGCGGCGAGTTGCGTGGTGGCGTCAATCTCGTCGAAGGCAGGAAGCCGAGCGTCGATCTGTACGCCGCGCTTTCGCACGCGGACGTCGTGTCGGCCAAGCTGTTCTGGCCGACCACGTCGATGTCGGCGAAGGCAATCAGCTGGCTCGACCGTGCGCTGGTCGGCGGTCGCGTGGTCGATGGACGTGTCGCGCTGATCGGCGATCTGGCCAACTGGCCGTTCCACGACGATACCGGACGCATGATTGCGCGAGCCGAGCTCGTCGATACCACGCTGGACTACGATTCGAGCTGGCCGCGCGCGGAGAAACTGCATGCGATCGCAACCTTCGTCAACGACGGCGTGCAGCTCGACGCGGACTCCGCCGAGGCGTTGGGCAACCACATCAGCGAAGTGCACGGAGCGATTCCGGATTTCGGTCCGCTCGTGCTCGACCTGGCCGTGAAGGGCGAGGGCAGCGGCGCCAACCTGCTCGCGTTCCTGCGTGCCACCCCGATCGGAAAGCGGCGCCAGGATCAGCTCAAGGACATCGCGATCGGCGGCAAGGGCAGTGTCGCGTTCACGCTGAACCTGCCGATCAAGCAGATCGAAAGCCTCGATCTCGACGGCGGCATCGATCTTGTCGGCGCAAAGCTCGACCACAACGCATACGACCTGCATTTCATCGACACGAACGGCCATCTGCGTTTCAACCAGAAGGGATTTGCCGCCGACGCACTCGACGTGCAATTCCGGGAGCACAAGGCGAAGTTGTCGATCGCAATCGGCAACTACGTCGCGGATGCGCGGCACGCATTCGAGGCCGGCCTGGTCGGGAGCTTTCCCGTCACCACCGTATTTGCCGACGTGCCGGCATTGTTGCCGGCGCTCGGTAAATTTCCAGGTGAGTCGGAATGGCATGCGAGCGTCAGCGTCGACGACACGACAGGCAATGCGGCGCACAGCCGGCTTGCACTGAGCAGCGACTTGCGCGGTACCGCGATCGAACTGCCCGCGCCGCTGGCGAAAAACGCGGGCGAGGCGCGACCGTTCCGACTTGGCCTCGATCTCCCGTATGCCGGCCAACTCTTCGAGGCGACGCTCGGCGATCTCGTTGCCGTGAGCGGGCGCCTGCCCGGCGCGGGGCGTTCGTTTGCCGCACGCGTCGATTTTGGTGCGCACAAGCCGGCCGAACCGCCAGCGCAAGGCGTCGTCGTCGGAGGACGCATGCCGCTCCTCGACGTCGGCGCATGGATCGATCTCGTCGAGCGCGATGCGGGCGGCACCACCGGCGGTATCGTGCAGGAGATCGACGTGCATGCGGACGATCTGGTTTTCGCCGATCGCCATTTCGACGACATGCACCTCATCGTCGGCGGCAATGCGACGGTGACGACGATTCATCTGGACGGCGCGGCGATCGCGGGGAATCTGGATATTCCCAAATCCGATGTGGGTGGACGCGGGGTCGATGCGCGCTTTGAACGCATTCACTGGCCTGAATCGCCGCCGGAAACGGCCGATTCCGAGTCGAGTGCCTTCGCGAATATCGCACCGGCATCACTGCCGGCGCTGCGCATCAACGTCGATGATTTCCAGTTGGGCAAGGCAAGCTTCGGTTCGGCCGAATTCCGCAGTCATCCGATTGCCAATGGCATGCAGGTCGACACATTGAAGTCGCATTCTCCGAACGTGAGCATGACGGCAAGCGGCGACTGGACCGGCAACGCACGCGAGAACAGCTCGCGCATGGCGATCGAGCTCACTGCGCAAAACCTCGGTCACATGATGGACGCACTCGGCTTCCCGGGCCTGATCGACGGTGGCAGCACGCGCGCGACGATCGACGCCGCCTGGCTGGGCCCGCCGTCCGCATTCGCGTTGCCCAAGCTTGATGGCACGCTCACGATCAAGGTTGCCGAGGGCCGCATTCTCGATGTCGAACCGGGTGCCGGGCGCATCTTCGGCCTGTTTTCGCTCGGCGAAATCCGTCGCCGGTTGAGCCTGGATTTCAGCGACTTCTTCCAGAAAGGCCTCAGCTTCAACTCGATCATCGGCTCGTTCCGCCTCGGCGGCGGCAACGCCTATACCGACGACCTCACGATCAACAGCCCTGCTGCCGACATCGTGGTTACCGGGCGCACCGGCCTGCGTGCAAAAGACTACGACCAGCTGATGGTGGTCCATCCGCACGCGGGGGCGACCTTGCCGATCGTCGGCGCGCTCGCTGCCGGCCCGGTCGGTGCCGCTGCGGGTCTCGTCATGCAGGGCATTTTGAACAAGCCGCTGGGCAAGGCGGTCGGTTCTCGCTATCAGGTCACCGGCTCATGGGACAAACCCAAGATCGTCCTGCTCGCACGCGAAAGGACGACCACCGAGAGGAAAAAACCGAAAGCGGATGTCGAGACGCCGGCGGCGTCACTGCCGTCGCCTGCCGCCGCTGTGCCAGGCGCGGTGCCTGGCGCATAAGCGGACGCCTGTGCGGGCGGTTTGCACCGAAACCGATTGTGCGCCAGCATGCGCGCCCCCATCTCGGGTGGGCGACGACCGTCGCCTCCTGCACCAACCGACTGATCCCATTGCCAATGACAGAACTCATCACCCAAGCTGAACAACGCCTGCTGCGTCCCGGCGGTCTCGCGGCCGGCGACCTCGATGGCGTCTTCACGCGCCTGATGGGACCCTCGATCGACGCGGCGGATCTGTATTTCCAGCATTCGCGCAGCGAGTCGTGGATGCTCGAGGACGGCATCGTCAAGGACGGCACGCATTCGATCGAGCAGGGTGTCGGCGTGCGCGCGTTGTCCGGCGAGAAAGCGGGATTTGCCTATTCGGACGAGATCGTCCTGCCGGCGCTGCTCGAAGCCGCAGGCTCCGCGCGTGCGATTGCACAAGCGGGCAGCAAGGGCGTCGGCAAGCCGCTTGCCATCGCGACAGGCCGTGCGTTGTATCCGGCGATCGATCCGATCGACACATTGAGCAATGAAGCCAAGATTGCCGTGCTGCGCGAGGTCGATGCGGTGTGTCGCACGACCGATCCGCGCGTGAAGCAGGTGATCGTCAGTCTTGCCGCGACGCTCGACACCGTGCTGATCGCGCACTCGGACGGCACGCTGGCCGCCGACGTACGTCCGCTCGTTCGCCTCAACGTGCAGGTGATCGCCGAACAGAACGGTCGCCGCGAAAGCGGCAGCAGCGGTGGCGGCGGCCGCTATGGATTTCCGGAGCTGCTCGAAAACGGCCGCGCGCACGCGTTTGCGCGCGAAGCCGTGCGTGTCGCATTGGTCAATCTCGAATCGGTGCCCGCTCCGGCGGGCAACATGCCGGTCGTACTCGGTCCCGGCTGGCCTGGCGTGTTGTTGCACGAAGCAATCGGTCACGGCTTCGAGGGCGACTTCAACCGCAAGGAAACCTCGGCGTTCGCCGGCATGCTCGGCGAGAAAGTCGCCGCATCCGGTGTCACCGTGGTCGACGACGGCACGCTTGCCGGTCGGCGTGGTTCGCTCAGCATCGACGACGAAGGCACGCCGACGAACTGCACCGTGCTGGTCGAGAATGGCGTGATGAAGGGCTACATGCAGGACAAACTCAATGCGCGCCTGATGGGCATGAAGTCGACCGGCAATGGTCGGCGCGAATCGTTCGCGCACCTGCCGATGCCGCGCATGACGAACACCTACATGCTGCCGGGCGAACGCGATCCGGGCGAGATCATCGCGTCGGTGAAGCGCGGCCTTTATGCGGTGAATTTCGGCGGTGGCCAGGTCGATATCACCAATGGCAAATTCACGTTCTCGGCGAGCGAGGCTTACCTCATCGAAGACGGCAAGATCACGCATCCGGTCAAGGGCGCGACCTTGATCGGCTCGGGCGCGGAAGTGCTCAAGCGTGTGTCGATGATCGGCAACGACCTGAAGCTCGACGAAGGCGTCGGCGTCTGTGGCAAGGACGGGCAGAGCGTTCCCGTCGGTGTGGGCCAGCCGACGTTGAAGATCGACAGCATGACGGTGGGCGGCACGGCTGCGGCGTGAGTCGCTCTCCGACTCCGATGGATGGGAGCGCGCCCGTGCTATTCGCCGAGCAGCGTGCGCAATTCGCGGAACAGCTCGCGCAACGAATGCGGTGGCTTGTTCGCCTTGCGCTCGGCCAGCGCGTTGCGCGCGAGCTGACGCAGACGCTGGCGGTCGGCCAGTGGATGTGAGGCGATGAACTCGGCCAGCGCTTCGTCGCCTTCGTCGATCAGGCGATCGCGCCAGACTTCGATACGATGCATGGCGGCGGTTTCGCGGTGCGCTTTTTCGCGGTCCTGTGCGAGCGAGCGGCGGATCGCTTCGGTTTCGTCGTCGTCGAGCTTGCGCAGTTGCTTGGCGAGGAACTGGGCCTGACGCTTGTGCGCGATATGCGACTTGATCGCACGCGTGCGCAGCACTTCGTCGCGCAGTTCGTCGCT
>JBDSBK010000490.1:0-7455 GCA_039921645.1 Dokdonella sp. | reverse complement strand
CGTTCGTACGGCGACTTTTCACGCTGCGACTGATGTCGCGCGACGAGTTCGATCGATTCGCCATGCATCGCCGCGCCCGGTTTCTTTACGCGAGCGCCCGTGGATATCACGACTTCCGGACTGAGGCGGAAGCGAAAATAATTCGAGTCCTGCCGGGATATGCGATCGAAGAGGTCGATCGGCGGTGTCTTGAGGTCGACGCGCACTTCGGTGGCCGTCACCGGCAGGCACTTGCCGGCACGAATGTAGAACGCCACCCCGCCCCAGCGCCAGGTGTCGATGTGCAAACGCAGCGCGACGAAGGTCTCGACCTGGGAATCGGCCGCAACCCCGGGTTCGTCGCGATAACCATGGAATTGTCCTCGCACGACGTCCTTCGTGCTCAGCGGGCGAATCGCACGAAACAGCTGCAGTTTCGCCGCATTCATCGACTCGTCGTCGCGGCCGACCGGGGCGTCCATTGCGAGCAGGGCAAGCACCTGCAGCAGATGGTTCTGCACCACATCGCGGATGGCGCCGGCTTCTTCGTAGAACGATCCACGACCCTGCACGCCGAAATTCTCGGCCATGGTGATCTGCACGCAGTCGACGTGATCCCGATTCCAGAGCGGCTCGAGGAAGCTGTTGGCGAAACGGAAGTACAGGAGGTTCTGCACCGCTTCCTTGCCAAGATAGTGATCGATGCGGAAGATCGAACGCTCCGGGAAGACTTCGTGCAGCGTCGCATTGAGCGCCTTCGCCGACGCGAGATCGCGACCGAACGGCTTCTCGACGATGACGCGCGCGTTGTTGGTGCAGTCGGCACCTGCCAGACCATGCACGACAGTGCCGAACACACTCGGCGGAATCGCGAGGTAATGCAGCGGGCGTTGCGAACCGGCCAGCGCCGTCTTGATCCGCGCGTAGGTCGGCGCCTCGTTGTAGTCCCCATCGACGTAGCGAAGCAGCGAACACAACTTCGTGAACGCTGCTTCGTCGACGCCGCCATTGTGCTCGAGACTTTCGCGGGCCCGCTGTTGCAACTGCTCGACAGTCCAGCCGGAACGCGCGACACCGATGATCGGGACGTCCATGCCGTCGCGGCGGATCATCGCCTGCAACGCAGGAAAGATCTTCTTGTAGGCGAGATCGCCGGAAGCTCCGAAGAACACGAACGCGTCTGAACGGGCTGACGTCATGAAGTGCGCCTTGCTGGTTGCTGGCGGAAACCGGACTACACGCAGCGCATGGCAGACGCTGCCGCATGACGGCGAACACTGATCATGCCGCTGCGATCCTTAACGCTGGCTAGGCTGTCACGACTGAAGTCGCCGGCGCGAGTGCGAACATGCAGCTGCCGCGGCCGCTGTTCGATCAGTGCCCGCCGCCGCCGTCGATCGCCTTCAGTTCCGCGATCAGGCTGTTCGCGGCTTCCTTGCCATCGGCGTAGAGCATGCGTGTGTTGTCCTGGTAGAACAGCGCATTCTCGATACCGGCGAAACCGGTGCCCTTGCCGCGCTTGATCACGATGCACTGGCGCGCGTCGACGACATTGAGGATCGGCATGCCGTAGATCGGGGAGGATTTGTCGGTCTTCGCTGCCGGATTAACGACGTCGTTCGCGCCGATCACGATCGCGACATCGCAGGTCTTGAACTCGGGGTTGATATCGTCCATGTCCGCGATCAGATCGTAGGGAACGCCCGCTTCGGCGAGCAGCACGTTCATGTGGCCCGGCATGCGTCCGGCCACCGGATGGATCGCGAACTTCACGTCCTTGCCAGCCTTGATCAAGGCCTGCGACAGCTCCCAGATCTTGTGCTGTGCCTGCGCGACGGCCATGCCGTAGCCCGGCACGATGATGACCTTCTCGGCCATGTACAGCAGCGAGGCGGCGTCGCTCGCCTCGATGGACTTCTGCGAGCCGGCAATCGCTTCGCCACTGCCGCCGCCACCGAAGTTCGAGAACAGCACGCCGCTGATCGGGCGATTCATCGCCTTCGCCATCAGTTGCGTAAGGAACGTACCCGCCGCGCCGACCACCATGCCGGCGACGATCAGCGCCTCGATTCCCATCGCGTAGCCTTCGAATGCCACAGCGAGGCCGGTGAGCGCGTTGTACAGCGAGATCACGACGGGCATGTCGGCACCACCGATCGGCAGCGTCATCAACACGCCGAACGCGAGCGCCAGGAGGAAAAACACGACGACCAGCGAAGCGTCAACCCTCCAGGCCACCAGCGCGAGCCCAGCGAAAACCGCCGCAGCCAGCACGAGGAAATTGAAGATCTGCTGGCCGCCAAACGTGAACCGCCTGTCCATGCGCCCGTCGAGCTTGGCCCAGGCGATGATCGAGCCGGTCATCGAGATCGAACCAATCAAGGCACCGACGACCGCAAGCGTGAGCATGGCAAACGGCGGTGCCGCGGCGCCGGGCTGGGTGAACTTCAGCAGCTCGCTCGCACCGATCGCGGCGGCGGAACCGCCGCCCATGCCGTTGAACAGCGCCACCATCTGCGGCATGTCGGTCATCGCAACCTTCTTGCCCCACAACCAGGTCGGAATCACGCCGAGCGCGATCGCGGCGATGATCAGGCCCAGATTGTGGCCGCCGGTGATCGCGAACGTCGCCAGCGTCGCGATGACCATGCCGATACCGGCCTGTTCGATGCCCTTGCGCGCAGTCACCGGCGACGACATGCGCTTGATGCCGAGAATGAACAATACCGCGGCGAGGAAATAGGACGCCTTCGCGATGGTGACGAGCAAGGTTGCGGTATCCATCAATGATTCCCGTACATCGAGTTGTATGCCGTTGTGGGAGCGGCTTCAGCCGCGATGCCCTTTTCTGCAGGGCACCATCCCCACCCAACCCTCCCCTTGAAAGGGAGGGCTTGCAGAGCAGCGCGGACGAAGTCGCGCTTGCCCACTATTTCTTGTCCTTGCTCGACTTGAACATCTCCAGCATGCGTTCGGTGACGACATAGCCACCCGCCGCATTGCCGGCGCCGAGCGCGACGCCGATGAACCCGATCGCAATCGCCAGCGGGGATTCCGCGTGCGCGAGCGCGATCATCGCGCCGACCAGCACGATGCCGTGCACGAAGTTCGAACCCGACATCAGCGGCGTGTGCAGAATCACCGGCACGCGGCCGATGATCTCCTTGCCCGTGAATGCGGCGAGCATGAAGATATACAGCGCGAGAAATCCGTCGATCATGATTGCGCTCCTTCGACGAGTTGGCGGGTGGGTTCGTGCTTGATCTCGCCCGCATGCGTGACGCAGGTCTTCGCAATCAGTTCGTCGTCCCAATCGAGCGTCAGTGTGCCCTCCTTCAAACTCAGTTCGAGGAAGTTGTACAGGTTGCGCGCATACATCTCGCTCGCATGCACGGGCGCACTCGCCGGCAGGTTGGTGGTGCCGATCACGCTGACGCCATTCGCCGACACCACGGTCTTGCCCGCTTCGCTCAACTCGCAATTGCCGCCCGTTTCCGCGGCGATATCGACGATGACAGAACCCGGCTTCATGCCGGCGACCATTGATGCGGAGATGATGCGTGGCGCCTTGCGTCCCGGCACCGCGGCCGTGGTCACAACCACGTCGATGCCCTTGAGATGATCGGCCAGCGCCTGCTGCTGCCTGTCGCGCTCTTCCTGGGTCAGCTCACGCGCATAGCCGCCGCTGCCGGCGGCACTGACGCCGAGATCGAGAAATTTCGCGCCGAGCGACTCGATCTGCTCTTTCGTTTCCGGACGCACATCGAAACCTTCGACTTGCGCACCGAGGCGGCGCGCCGTTGCGATCGCCTGCAAGCCGGCAACGCCGGCGCCGACGATCAACACCTTGCTCGGACGGATCGTGCCGGCCGCGGTGGTCAGCATCGGGAAGAACTTCGGCGCCGCTTCCGCAGCGATCAGCACGGCCTTGTAGCCGGCGACCGCCGCTTGCGAGGACAGCACGTCCATCGCCTGAGCGCGCGTCGTGCGCGGCAGGAGTTCCATCGCGAATGATGTGATCTTGCGATCGCGCAAAGCCTTGGTGCGCTCGGGCGCGAGGTGCGGCTGCAGATGGCCGATCACGACCGTGCCTTCCTTGAGCTGCGCGATTTCGTCGAGCGACGGCGGCTGCACCTTGAGCAGCACGTCGGCCTGGCTCAGCGCCATCGCGGTATCGGCGACTTCGCAGTCGGCATACGCGGCATCGGCGAAATACGCGGACGCACCGGTGCCGTCCTGCACGACGATGCGCGCGCCGCGCGCCTTCAGTTTTTTCGCGATCTCGGGTGTCAGCGCGACTCTGCGCTCGCCAGGTACGGTCTCGCGCACTGCAACTACGACTGTCGTCGCCATGCCAGCCTCTTGCACCCATTGGAAGCCTTGATGCTAGCTCAGTTGGTACGATGCTGGCGAGCCAGGCGCAACGCGTGCCGGTTATCCTTGTCCCCTCACCCTTTGCTGCCGTGCTGAAACCCATCGTGACGCCACTCGATACGCTCAACCAGCGCCGCTCCGTTCCTTCGCGTCAGCTCGACGAACCTGGCCCCGATCCCGGCCAGCTCGACCAGCTGCTGCAGGCGGCCATGCGTGCGCCAGACCACGGCAAGCTGGTGCCGTGGCGCCTGCTGACGATCCGCGGCGATGCGCGCACGCGCCTTGGTGCGGCCCTCGCCGATATCCACAAACGTAGCGAGCCCGAGATTTCGCCGAGCGCGCTCGACAAGGATCGCGAGCGTTTCAATCACGCGCCGCTGATCGTCACGGTGATCGCGCGCATCGAACAGGAGCATCCGAAGATTCCCGCCCAGGAGCAGCTGCTGTCAGCCGGATGCGTCGCCTACAACCTGCTGCTCGGCGCGCAGGCGCTCGGTTTCGGCGCGCAATGGCTGACCGGCTGGTCGGCGTACGACGCCGATGTTGCGGCCTTGCTCGGCCTCGCGGCGAATGAACACGTCATCGCGTTCGTGCATATCGGCACCGCAAAGGATGTGGCGCCCGAGCGCGTTCGTCCGGCCGTCGCCGACGTGGTGTCGGAATGGCGCTGACCCCCACGGTGCACCTGGTCGACGGCAGCCTCTACGTCTGCCGCGCGTGGTTCTCGCAGGCACCGGATGCGAACGATGCGGACGGTGCGCCGGTCCACGCGGTGCACGGTTTTACCCGCTTCCTGCTCGACTTGTTCGAACGCGCCCGGCCGACCCACGTCGCGGTCGCCTTCGACGAATCGCTGACGACATCGTTTCGCAACGCGATCTATCCCGAGTACAAAGCGAATCGTCCGCCGGCGCCACCGGACCTCTTGCGCCAGTTCGCCGGGTGCAAGGAGATCGCGGCCGCGCTCGGCGCGACCGTGCTCGCGGACGCGACCTACGAAGCCGATGACCTGATCGGCAGCGCCGTGGCGACGATGCGTCGCGCCGGATTCCGCAGCGTGATCGTGTCGGCCGACAAGGATTTCGGCCAGCTCATCGAGGCCGGCGACGAACAATGGGATCCGCCGCGCAACCAGCGCTGGGATGGCGCGGGAATCAAGGCGCGGCTCGGCGTGATGCCGCACCAGGTTGCCGACTACCTTGCGCTCACCGGCGACGCCGTCGACAACATACCGGGCGTGCCGGGGATCGGCGCGAAAACGGCGGCGATCCTGCTGCATCACTTCGGCACGCTCGATGCATTGCTCGATCGCGCCGACGAAGTCGCGTTCCTGCGCACGCGCGGTGCGGCGGCGGCGGCGTTGCGGCTGCGCGAGCACGCGGCCATTGCACGCCTGTCGCGCAGCCTGACCGGTATCGCACTGGATGCGCCGGTGCCAGCGGAGCCGGACGCGTACCTGCGCCGCAATCACGACGCGACGTCGATTGAAGACTTGTTTGAACGCCTGCGCCTCGGTCCACTGACGCGAGCACGGGTGCGCGCGCTCGCCGACGCCTGAGTCTCCCGACGCGGCCATCGGCTGCATGGCCATTGCCGCAGGTCAATCGATCGCCTGGACGTGCCGCCCGTCACCGACGGCCGGCGGGTTGGAGAATCCACGCGGCGTGTCACAATTTTCGCAGAAACGCCTGCGGATAATCGCGCCGGGCGCTCCCCCTGCGCGCCCGCCTCAGGGTGTGTCAGCGCAATGAAAGCTCCCAAGCATTTGGTCATGGCTGGCGCAACGGCCGCGGAAATGGCCGAGTTGGCCACATTTGTTCGCGCGTCGAAATCGTGGCTGGACCACGCCTGGCAGCTCAACGCCGACGACAACACGATCGACTTCGTTCTTGCCGACCTCGGCGACTTCGGCGGCCGCTGCGCGCGCGTGCGTGCGCTCGACGAAGGCAAGCACTTCGCAGTACTGGCAAACCAGGGCGACGACGTGCTCGGTGCCGAACTCACCCTGCTGCGACCGTTGAACGCGAAAGCCATCGTCGGCCTGCTCAACCATGTCGGCCACGCCGCGCCACCGCCACCGCGGCAGCTCATCGATTTCACCGCAACGCGAGAAATCCGCGCCTTGCCCGTCGCCGCCAAAACAGAGGCAGCGGATGGTGCCGCGTCGACACGCGCGTCGTTCCTCGACATCCGTCGCGAACGCATCTGCACCAATCTCGACGCATTGATCCAGCGCGGCGCGGTGCTCATCGAGCGGCACGGGATTCCGCCCCTGCTGATCGACCCGGTCACCGACACCTTCCATACCACGGCGCGCCTGGTCGACCTCGAGCCGTACTTCCTCAACGTCATCAGCGGCAGCGAACGCAAGCGCATCGGAGGACAGAAACTCGCCGCGTTCCGCAAGGCCGTACCTGGGCGACCGCTGCAACGCCTGCGATGGCTCAATGCGCTGCTGCGCTCGAATGGCTGGCTTGCGCCGCACCTCGATCCGAGCGCCGACTACAAGCTGCGCAGCTGGTTCCCCCTCGATGCGGACTACCGCAAGCAGCATCGCATCGCGATGACGATGCTGCGCGGAGCGCCCCTGCACCGGATCGCGGCGTCGGCGAAGGCGAAGATGGCCGACGTGTTCGATGTGGTCAATGCCTACGATGCGCTCGGCTTGATGGAGTGCAAGCGGCAGCCGATCTACGATGCGCCGACCGAACCGAGCGCGGCGCGCCGTCGCTCGACGAAGAAATCGCGCCGTCTGCTCGCGGCGACGGTGTTCGTGCGCTGACACCCGCATTGCTGCGCGACTGCAGCTCGGGTTCATGAAAAAGTGCTACCTTGCGGGGCCCTGGTGCCCACTCGCGAGGAAGTCCGTATGAATCTCCATGTCGCCCTGCAGCCGCTTATCGCATTGATCGCCGGCATCCTGATCCTGATGGTGCCGCGCCTGCTCAACTACGTCGTCGCGATCTACCTGATCGTGGTCGGCTTGATCGGATTGCTGCCGCTCCTGCATATTTCCTGACTCATGCGAGCGACGCGGGCACGATCGCGCCGGAGCGAGGCGTATCGCTGCCCGCCTTTCCATCGATCGTGGCAACCATCAGC
>JBDSBK010000489.1:0-9645 GCA_039921645.1 Dokdonella sp. | reverse complement strand
ATGGTCGTCGAAGGCATCAAGACCAACGTGCCGCTGCAGCAGCGCATCATGGCCGATGGCGGGTTCCAGACCGGTGGTCAGAACATCCACTACCTCGAGCGGCGGATTGCCGAGGCGAAAGAGAAATCCATAGGGCTCGGTTAGGGCAAGGCGAGATCGCGATGGACAATCACGGAGTCGCCATCACGGTGATCTGGGACGATCCTGATGTCGTTGAAGTTTCAATCTCCGCGCGCAGCGAAAATTTCGCGGGAAGCACGCGCGTCTACCTGGCGCACGGAGATTTGAAGGCGCTTGCCGATACCTTGCGCGGTTTTCCCGTATCGGCACTCGATGAGCGCGATGTCGAGTTCGGCAAGTTCGGACGAGAACGTGCCCACGGCGCGGCTCGACTCAAGTTTTACAGCGTGGACGCCAGCGCGAATGCGTGTGTCGAGGCCACGCTCGAAACCCCGTGGCCGCGGGCAACCTCGTGGCCTCATGGCGAAGTGGCGGAAACGGCGCGCATCGTGGTGAAAATCGAGGCCGCGGGAGTCGATCGTTTTGTCTCGCAATTGTTCGCGATCGACCGCGAAACAAAAGGCGCTGCTTACTTGTCTGCAGTGACGCATCATCTGCCGGTGAACTGAACGCATGCCCTGGCTGGAACTCTCCCTCACCATCCGCCCATCCGAGCAGGAACACGTCGAACTCGCGCTCGAGGAAATCGGTGCGCTTGCGGTGACGCTGCTCGACGCCGACGTCGACACACCGAACGAGCGTGCGATCCTCGAACCCGGCGTCGGCGAGATGCCGGTGTGGGGCGAGATCGCGCTGTCCGCGCTGTTCGACCCCGACGCCGATCGCGCCGGTCTCGTGCACGTGCTCACCGACCTGTTGCCCGAAATCACGCCCGAGCAGATCCGCTTCCGCGAGATCGAGGACCAGGACTGGACGCGCGTGTGGATGGATCAGTTCCAGCCGATGCAATTCGGACGGCGCCTGTGGATCTATCCATCGACGATCGAACCACCGACGGACGATCCCGATGCGGTCATCGTGCGCCTCGATCCCGGCCTCGCGTTCGGTACCGGTACGCATCCGACCACCGCGTTGTGCCTGCAGTGGCTTGACGCCGTGGATCTCGTCGGAAAGACGGTCGTCGACTTCGGCTGCGGCTCCGGCGTGCTCGCGATCGCGGCGCTCAAGCTCGGCGCTGCGCGCGTCATCGGCGTCGACAACGATCCACAAGCGCTGGAAGCGAGTCGCGACAATGCGCAGCGCAACGATGTCGCCGATCGGCTCGACCTGTTCACACCCGAGGAGTACGTGGCAACGCCCGCCGATGTGCTGGTCGCGAACATTCTCGCCGGGCCGCTGGCCGAGCTCGCGCCGCGCTTTGCCGCATGCGTGAAGGCGCAGGCACCGTTCGCGCTGTCCGGCATCCTGGTTGGGCAGGAACAGGAATTGCTCGAACGCTACAGCGACGCATTCGACGATCTCGTCGTCGCGACGCAGGAAGACTGGGTGCGCATCAGCGGCCGGCGGCGCTGAACGCATGTCCTCGCCCGAAGAAGCCGTCGCACGCCAGCCCATCAGGGACGGCACTCGCTTGAATCCGTTGCGCTGGGTCGGTCGACATCTTGCGCGCTACCTGTCGGAACCGCGCGATTCCGCGAACCTTGCGACGAACCGTGCGCCACTGCTCGCGGCGGTGTTGCGCAAGGGCGATGTATTGCTCGTCGAGGGCACCAGCCGCTTTTCATCGGCGATCCGCACCATCACGCAGTCGACCTGGTCGCATGCGGCGATATTTGTTGGCGACGCGCTCGATCGCAGCCTCGCCGACGAAACCCAGTTGTTCATCGAAGCCGACATCAACCAGGGCGTGCGTGCGATGCCACTGTCGCACTACGCGCGCTGGCATACGCGCATCTGTCGCCCGGTCGGCCTGGGCGAGGACGAGATCAATGCCTTGATCGGCTATGTGATCGCGCGCCTCGGCAACCAGTACGACCTGCGCAACGTCGCCGATCTCGCGCGCTACCTGCTGCGGCCACCACCGGTTTCGCAGCGCTATCGCAGACGCCTGCTCGCGCTCGGCAGCGGCGATCCGACGCGGGCGATCTGCTCGTCGCTGATTGCCGGCGCCTTTGCCTCGATCAATTATCCGGTGCTGCCCGACATCGAACTTGCGATGGAGAAAGGCGAGGCCGGCAAGGAACAGGTGCGCGAGATCCTGCATATCCGGCATTCGAGCCTGTACGCACCGCGAGATTTCGACGTGTCGCCGTACTTTCGCATCGTCAAGCCGACGATCGAAGGCGGCTTCGATCCGCACACGCTGACCTGGGCGCCCGCACTCGACGATCAGCCGACCGGCTAGAATCGCGTCCTCGCAGCACACGTTCCGCCAGCGTCCGCCATGTACACGCAATGCCCGCACTGCCAGACCATCTTCAAGCTCGCCGGCACAGAACTGGCGGCGGCACACGGCAGCGTGCGCTGCGGCCACTGCGCCGCGGTATTCGACGCGCTGCGCACACTCAGCGCGCAATTGCCGCCGGAACCGATCGAGGGTCTGCCGACGCACCCCAAGCATTCGGTGCCACCGCAGCTGGACCTGCCGGTGTTCCGGCCCAGTCCTGCACAGACGACGTTGTTCGCGGCTGAACCCGCCGATCGCGCCAAGGCGAGCGAGCGGTCATCGTTGCCCGCGTTCGCAGCCGCACGCCGGCGCGCACGCACGCCGCGCACCTGGCCATGGCTCGTGGCCAGCGTGCTGCTGATGCTGACCCTGGTCGGCGAAATCGCGTGGTCGGAACGAGCAAGCTGGGTCAACGATGCGCGCGTGCGCGGATGGCTGGAACCGGCGTGCGCGAAACTCGGCTGCCGACTGCCGTTGCGGCACGATGCGACGACGCTGGAACTGCTCTCGCGCGATATCCGCCCGCATCCATCGGTGCCCGGCGCCCTGATCATCTCCGCAACGCTGCGCAACGACGCCGCATTCGCCCAACCGTTTCCAATGGTCGAGATCGCCTTGTCGGACCTCGACGAAAAGCGCGTCGCGATGCGCCGCTTCCAGCCGCGCGAGTACCTCAGCGACGCACGCGCGATCGAGGGCGGGCTCGCGGCGGGCGCAAGTGCCGCGCTCGTGTTCGAGGTCGCCGATCCTGGCCGCGATGCGGTCGCGTTCGAATTCAAGTTCGAATAGGCCGTGCTCCGCAGGCGCATCCGCCGGATGCGCGTTACGTGACTCTTCTCAATGACTTCCGAGATAGATCGCGCAAGTGCCGATGCATGAACGCATCGCAGAAAAATTTGCGTGTCGTGCACGCGATTTCGTGTGCGGGGGACTTATCAAGTCGCGGGCGCGGCGCTAATATCCGCTCCCGATGCCCGCTCGCCTGCGCATCGGCCCACTCGAGGAAGTACGCTCGTCCATAGGGGCCCTGTTGTTGTGAATGCCGCAATCTCTCTGCGCGCCGAAGTCGCGCACGAACCATCGTTGCAACCCGCTCTGCGTGAATGCGTTTCGCGCGCCGTGCGCCGCTATCTCGCGGACGTCGAATCGGCGCCCGGCGAGGGGCTGCACGCGCTCGTCATGGGCGAGGTGGAAGCGCCCCTGCTGCGCGAAGTCATGGCCTGGTACGGCGGCAATCAGAGCAAGGCCGCGGCCGCGCTCGGTATCAATCGCGCGACCTTGCGCAAGAAGCTGCAGCAATACGGCCTGGCGAGCTGACCGCAGGGCGCTTCTGCGCGACCCGCTTCGCATCGCTATAATCGGGCGATTCCCGCAGCCGCCCTCGAACCCATGCTCGACGCCACCCTCGTTCCCGTTCGGCGCGCCCTGCTCAGCGTTTCCGACAAAGCCGGTCTCATCGATCTCGCACGCGGACTCGACTCGCTCGGCATTGCGCTGATCTCGACCGGAGGAACTGCGAAGGCACTGCGTGACGCAGGCATCAGTGTCGCCGACGTCAGCAGTGTCACCGGCTTTCCGGAGATCATGGATGGTCGCGTCAAGACCCTGCACCCCGGCGTGCATGGCGGCCTGCTCGGACGACGCGGCACCGACGACGAAGTCATGGCGCAGCACGGGATCGCGCCGATCGACCTGCTCGTGGTCAACCTGTATCCGTTCGAAGAGACCACCGCGGCGCCCGACTGCAGCCTCGAGGATGCGATAGAAAACATCGACATCGGCGGCCCTGCAATGCTGCGCGCGGCGGCGAAGAATCATGAGCACGTGGCGGTCGCGGTCGATCCCGCCGACTACGCCGAGCTGCTTGAAGCGCTTTCGCATGGCGGCACGCGGCTCGGATTGCGCCGTCGCCTTGCGGCCAAGACGTACGCACACACGGCACGCTACGACGGCCTGATCGCGAACTGGCTCGGCGCGCGTGCGGATGCCGAACGGCCCGAGGCGTTCTCGCCCACGCTGCACCTGTCGTTCGAGCGCAAGCAGAATTTGCGCTACGGCGAAAACCCGCATCAGGGTGGCGCGTTGTACGTCGAGCAGAACGTGCCGCCGGGCACGGTGGCAAGCGCGCGCGTCCTCGCCGGCAAGGAGCTGTCGTACAACAACATCGCCGATGCCGATGCCGCGCTCGAATGCGTCAAGGCATTCCAGAAGACGCCGGCCTGCGTGATCGTCAAGCACGCCAATCCCTGCGGCGTCGCGCTCGGCGCAAATCTCGAGGAAGCCTATGACCGCGCGTACGCGTGCGATCCGGTTTCCGCGTTCGGCGGCATTATCGCGTTCAATCACCGTCTCGATGCCACTACCGCGCGCAAGATCGTCGAGCGCCAGTTTGTCGAGGTGGTGATCGCACCGGACTTCGATGCGGATGCCATCGATGCGATCGCCGCAAAGCCGAACGTGCGCGTGCTGGCGAGCGGCGAATGGGCGCAGTTGCTGCCGCAGGCCCTCGATTTCAAGCGTGTCGCCGGCGGCCTGCTGGTGCAGGATGCCGACCGCGACACTCTGCTTCTGTCCGATCTCAAGGTGGTCTCGCGTCGCGCGCCGGATGCGGCCGAGCTGCACGACCTGTTGTTTGCGTGGCATGTCGCGATGTTCGTCAAGTCCAACGCGATCGTGTACGTCCGTGGCGGTCGCACGATCGGCATCGGCGCCGGCCAGATGAGCCGGGTGATCAGCGCGAAAATTGCCGCCATGAAGGCGGCGGAAGCGAAACTCGTGGTGCCCGGCAGCGTGATGGCGTCCGATGCGTTCTTTCCGTTCCGCGACGGCATCGATGCGGCTGCAGAGGCCGGTATCCGTGCGGTGATCCAGCCGGGCGGCTCGATGAGAGATGCCGAAGTCATTGCGGCAGCGAACGAGCACGACATGGCAATGGTGTTTACCGGCGTGCGACATTTCCGGCATTGATCGGGCAGTGACGCGAGCGTGGCATCCGTGTCTTCGTAGCGATCTGCGCCGTCCCTGCGAACAGCGTCGTCGGCCTCTTCCTGACTCCTCTTTCCTCGTGAGCAGCACATGAAAGTCCTGGTGATCGGTTCCGGCGGCCGCGAGCACGCACTCGCCTGGAAGTTGAAGCAATCGCCGCTCGTCGGCGAAGTGATCGTCGCACCGGGCAACGCCGGCACGGCACATGAAGCAGGTGTGCGCAACGCGGATGTCGCGATGACCGATGTCGACGGCCTGCTCACATTGGCGATCGACGAAGACATCGGTCTCACCGTGGTCGGTCCGGAAGCAGCGCTCGCCGTCGGCGTCGTCGATCGTTTCCGCGCGGCAGGCCTGCGTTGCTTCGGCGCCACGCGCATCGCTGCGCAACTGGAAAGTTCGAAGGCATTCGCGAAGGACTTTCTCGCGCGCCACAACATCCCTACGGCTCACTACGCCGTGTTCACCGAACTCGCGCCCGCGCTCGCTCACGTGAAGATGCACGGGGCGCCGATCGTGATCAAGGCCGACGGTCTCGCAGCCGGCAAGGGCGTCGTCGTTGCACTCACACTAGCCGACGCCGAGCAGGCACTGCACGACATGCTTGGCGCGCATGCGTTCGGCGACGCTTCGGCGCGCGTCGTCATCGAGGAATTCCTCGAAGGCGAAGAGGCGAGCTACATCGTGATGAGCGACGGACACAACGTATTGCCGCTCGCCACGAGCCAGGACCACAAACGCCGCGACGAAGGCGACCTCGGACCGAACACCGGCGGCATGGGCGCGTATTCCCCAGCACCCGTGGTCACGCCGTCGATCGAGCAGCGCATCCTCGATGAAGTGATCCACCCCACGATTGCCGGCATGGCCGCGGAAGGGGCGCCTTTCGGCGGTTTCCTCTATGCGGGCCTCATGATCGACGCCCATGGCGCGCCGAAGGTCATCGAGTTCAATGCACGCCTCGGCGATCCGGAAACGCAACCGATCATGCTGCGGCTGAAGTCGGATCTGGTCGATCTCGTTGACGCCGCGCTCGATGGCGCGTTGGACGTAAAGACGGCTGAATGGGACGCGCGGCCGGCGATCGGCGTGGTGATTGCCGCGGGCGGATATCCAGGCAAGGTGCGCAGCGGCGACATGATCGAAGGCCTAGTCGCAGATAGCGGTGTGGACACGAAAGTATTCCATGCCGGAACGCGGATCGACGCTGCGGGTCATGTCGTCACCGCGGGCGGCCGCGTCCTTGCGGTGTGTGCACTTGGCGACGATCTTGCCGCAGCGCGCACGCGCGCCTACGCAGTGGTTCAGACGATTCGTTTCGACGGCGCCTTCTCGCGCCGCGATATCGGTCATCGCGCACTGCAGCGCTGATCGAGGTCAGCGTTGCAGCATCAGCGGGGGTCCGCGAACCGGTACGCTAGCCCTACTTTGCAGGAACAGGCGCTGCCTTGGGATCCGGCGTCAGTCGTGCAGGGTGGTACATCGCAGCGCTCGCCGCCCACGGCAGGTCCGGCAGCTTGTGCGCCTGCAATTGCTGCAAGACCTCGCGGTACGGAATCAGTCCACCCTTGAGGCCATTGCGCACAAGAAGGAATATCGCCGCCTGCTGCGTCTTCACGGCATCGTCCCATTTGCCATTTGCGGCCAGCGCCAATGCATACGCTTCGCCCGTCTG
Source organism: Dokdonella sp. (assembly GCA_039921645.1). Lineage (GTDB taxonomy): Bacteria > Pseudomonadota > Gammaproteobacteria > Xanthomonadales > Rhodanobacteraceae > Dokdonella_A. The sequence goes on along the minus strand of JBDSBK010000489.1, from coordinate 2,578 downwards.
CGCCGTGCCCGCCGTATTCAACTTGCGACCGTATTCGAGCGCACCGAGCCGTTCCTGAGCGCTCGCTGCCGGGCACGTGCTCGCAAGGCGCACGAACAGTTGCAGCACGAACAGATTGCCGGCGTCCTTCGCCAGCACATCGCTGACATCACGCAACGCGGCGCCACAACGGCCGGCGACCGCATCCGCGGCAACCAGCTCGAGCCACGGCTCGGGATTGGTGAGATCCATCTGCACGAGGGCGCGGAACTGCACGATCGCATCGTCGCGACGGCCCGTGCGCAGCAACAGCGCGCCAAGACGCTCGCGCGCTTCTCGAAGCTTCGGGTCCAGTCGCACGGCGTCTTCGTACGCATGCTGTGCGCCGGCATCGTCATTGCCCATTTCCAGCGCCATGCCGAGACTCAGCTGTGCGAGGGCGCTGCCCTTGTCCGCGGCAATTGCGGCCGTGGCGCGTGCCTTTGCGGCGGGCAGGTTTCCGGCGGCAGCCTCGACGCGCGCGTACAACGCGAGCACGGTCGAATCATTCGGACTCGCCTTCAATGCTTCATCCAGCTCATGGCGCGCGGAATCGTATTGACGCAGGGCGAGGAAACCGGCTGCATCGCTGCTATGCGACGACGGCGCATCTGCCGATGCCGCGGCCGCAGCGGCGGGCACGACGCCGAGAACGCCATCGCCCAGCGGATCGATCAACGTCGGCGGCACGTTGCCGGCTTTCGCGCGCGCATCGGCGGCGGCCTTGGCGTTGCCCGCCCCGGCCTGTGCGTCGGCCAGCGTGACGTAGAGGCGTGTCGCCGAAGGTTCGATCGACAGCGCCTTTTCGGTTTGCTCGACGGCGTCGGGATAACGCTTCTGGCGCAGCGCGATCTCGCCGAGCATTGCAAAAGGCACGGCCTGATCGGTGTGGGCGCGCGTGAATTCGGCGAGCAGCTTGCGCGCGCCATCGAGGTCGCCATTTTCGAGTTTCGACCGCGCGACCGTGACGACGATCGGCGCGTATTCGCGATTCAGTTGCAGCGCGAGTTCGAAGTAGTTCTGCGCGACCGCATTCTGTTTCTGCGAGCGGGCGAGAACGCCCTGAGCATAGACCCAGCGCCCGTCCTTTGGCGCGAGCTGGCTGGCGTCGTCGAATGCGATTCCGGCCGCCTCCGCGAAGCCATTGCTCGCGTAGGCCGCGCCGATGATCGCGTACGCTTCGGCCAGCGCATCACCCACCAGCTTGCCCTTGGTGCTCTCGAACGTTTCGCGCGTTTCGCGCAGATCGGACGCTCGCGCCGCCGGCAGTTTGGACAAATCGGGCGTTGGCACCGGCTTGACCAGCGGCTCGGCGAACACGGGCGCTGACGCCGTCACAAGGGCGGCGAGCAACACGAATACGGGAAAACGGCGCATGGGCATCGTAAGGGACCGCTGATGGCTGACAAGCCGTGCAGTTTACCCGCTCGCCGTAAACGCCGCCGAGACCCGCACGCAAGCGCAAAGTTCAGGTACCGGCGGTCGCCAAGGCCTGCTTGGTCCTGCTAGATTCCGGGCACCCCACGCAAGGCCCTGCCATGAGCGGCTCCAGCCAGTTCGACCTGCTGCGCACGCGCCGATTCGCTCCGTTTTTCGCGACCCAGGCGCTTGGCGCGTTCAATGACAATGCATTCCGTCAGGCCATGGTCGTGCTGGTCGCCTTCCACCTCGGTCTCAGCGATCACGAGGTGGGGTTCTACTCCAACCTCGCACCGGCACTGTTCATCCTCCCGTTTTTCCTGTTTTCGGCGAGCGCCGGCCAGCTCGCCGAGAAATTCGAAAAGACGCGGCTGATCCGCTATGTGAAGTTGTTCGAGATTGCGGCGATGAGCCTGGCCGCGTACGCGTTCCATGCGAGCAACGTGCCGTTGCTGCTGACGGTGCTGGTCATGATGGGAATGCATTCGACGCTGTTCGGGCCGATCAAGTATTCGATCCTGCCGCAGGCGCTCGAATCCGCTGAACTCGTCGGCGGCAACGGCCTCGTCGAGATGGGCACATCGCTCGCGATCCTGTTCGGCATGATCGCCGGTGGCTCGCTGATGGCGCTGGGAGGCAGCGGGCCGACCGCCGCGTCCGGCCTCGTCATCGGCGTCGCCGTCGTCGGTTATCTGGTCAGCCGCACGATCCCGCCCGCGCCGGCCACCGCGCCCGGCCTCGCGTTCAACTGGAATCCGCTCACCGAGACCTGGCGCGTGCTCGGTTTCGTGACGAAGAACCGCACCGTGTTCAACGCGGTGCTCGGCATCTCCTGGTTCTGGTTTTTCGGCGGCGTGTTCACCGCACAGCTGCCGAACTACACCAAGCTTTTCCTCGGCGGCAACGAGTCGGTCGCGATCCTCGTACTCGCGCTGTTCTCGATCGGCGTCGGCATCGGCTCGTTGCTGTGCGAGCGCCTGTCGGGGCACAAGGTCGAGATCGGGCTGGTACCCTTCGGGTCGATCGGATTGTCGCTGTTCGGCATCGACCTGTACTTCGCGCGCCCCACGCTTGCGGCAACCAGTGGGCTTGGCGCATTCGCCTTCCTTGCGGCGCCGGGCAGCTGGCGCATCGCGCTCGA
>JBDSBK010000488.1:0-8551 GCA_039921645.1 Dokdonella sp. | reverse complement strand
ACTCCGGTCCACGGAGGCGGGGCATCGTCAACCTTGTCCGAGGAATACCGCATGAAGTTGCTGCGTGCCGTTTGCTTACTGTGCCTGGGCCTGTTCACTCTCGTCGGCGTCCATGCGCAGACCCTGCGACGATCCGATGTCGGTGGCGGTTGGGTATCGCCGCCCGTCGCCCATGGCGACTATCTCTATGTCGGTACCGGGGCGACCGTCAGCGCTTGGAACATGGTCGATCCTGTCCATCCGGTCTATGCCGGTCGCACGCGTACGGCGCCGGCTCATGGCCCGGTCAGTGCGCTCGCGATCGTCGGCGATTATCTCTATGCCGCGTGGAGTTCGCCCGACGGCAGCGCCGGCATCACGATCTATTCGCTCGCCAACCCGGCTCTGCCGGCCCAGGTCGGCGAGTTCGACGACTACGTGCAGGCCGACTACAAGGGCCCGCTCGGCCTGGCAGCCTCGGGGTCGTACGTTTACATCGGCGACAGCCAGAGTGGCCTGTTCGTCGTCGATGCGAGCAATCCGCTCGCGCCGACCGTCATCGGCACGGTCCCGGGCGTGTACCAGTTCGATGCGATGGCCGTGTTCGGCACGCAATTGCTGACCACGGGCAACAGTTTCATCGGTGGCCGCATCGTCAACGTCGTCGACATCACGGCGCCGGCCATGCCGACCTTTGCCGGCAGTACATCGCTCGACGGCGGTTCTGTCCTGCGCGCCGTGCTTACAGACGGCTATGCGATCGGCGTCGGCAACGACTTGCTGGTCTACGACCTGCACGACCCCGCGAATATCGCCCAGGTGTTCAGCACGGCGATCGACCAGGCCACCGGCGCGATCCGCAACGGCAACACGCTGTACCTCGTCGGCGACAGCGGTATCCAGGTGTGGAACTTCACGACGCCCGCGGCGCCCACGTTGTTGCGCACGGTCGCGATGCCGACCTTTGCGCCCGACCAGACCGCAGCGACGCCGTTCGGACCGCTGATCCTGACGCACACCGATCGCGGCGTGTTGCTGGATACGATCGATCCCCTGAATCCGGTGCTCGCGGCGAGCTTCATCCTGCCCGTCGGCGTCTCCGTGCATGCCGGAGCGATCGACGCGGATCACGCCTATTTTGCCGAAGAGGGCTACGGTCTCGCGGTCGCCGACGCGACGACGCTGGCGCCCATCGGTCGCTACGATGCCAACCTCCCGGCGGACCTCGCCGCGCGTGATGTCGAGGACATCTCGGTCGATGGCGGTCGCGCTTATCTCGCGGTCTGGGGTTATGGCGTGCTCATCGTCGACCTCGCCGATCCGGCCCATCCGGTCGAACTGGGCCGTTTCGAGTTTCCGTTTGCGACCGCAATCGAGGCGCACGGCAATCGTGTCTACGTGGCGAGCACCACCAATGGCGGCATCTTCAAGATCCTCGACGTATCCAATCCCGCTGCGCCGCAGGAGCTCGGATCGCTGGCGACGAGCCAGACCTACGACCTCACGGTACGCGGCAACTACGCGTATCTCGTCGACGGCTCGGCGTTCGGCGATGGCGGCCTGCGCATCGTGGATATCTCCAATCCCGCAGCGCCATCGATTGCAGGTCAGGATACCGGCTGCAGCGAAGCGAGCGGCGTCGATGTCAGCGCCGACGGCAACACCACCTATATTGCGTGCGCGAGCGACGAAAGCTTCGCCAACGCGCTGCGCATCGTCGACACGTCGAACAAGGCGAGCCCGACCATTCTGGGCAGCATCGCATTGCCCGGATCGCCGGCATTGCCGGATTACAATGTCGCCCATTCGGTGGTCGTTGCCGGCAATGTCGCCTATGTCGGCAACGAAGATGGTCTGGACGAGGTGGACGTGAGCAATGCGGTCGCTCCGGTGCGCACCGTACGCCACGACACCGGTTACGCCGTGCGCAAGGTCGAGCGCGCGACGGATGGCCGCATCTTCGCGTTTGCGCAAGCTGCGGGCGTATTCGTGTTCACGCCGCAGGATGCCGACGTCATCTTCGCCAACAGCTTCGACTGACGACATTGCGCGTGGTCGTTCGCTCCGGTCAGCGGGCGAACGGCCCTTGGTCGGATGCGGCGCGCTACACTGCGCCTTCGTCCCGACTCGCGAGTGCCACTTGGACAACGAAAGTGCGAAACCGCTGGAGCCGCTCGATCCGATCGAGGCGCGCATCCTCGGCTGTCTCGTCGAGAAGGCCGCGATCACACCCGAGGTATATCCGCTCACCGTCAACGCGATTGTCGCCGCCAGCAACCAGAAAACCAGTCGCGAACCGGTGATGCATCTCGAACCCGGAGCGGTCGCACATGCGTTGCGCGCGATGGAAAACAGGGGCCTTGTCAAAGTGGCGCCTGTGTCGCAGCGCGCGCTTCGTTACGAGCATCGCTTCGATACGACCTATGGCGTTACCGCGCGCCAGCGCGCCGTGCTGTGCGTGATGTTGTTGCGCGGGCCGCAGACGCTGGCAGAATTGCTCGCGCGCACGGACCGTCTCGCCGAATTTCCCGGCCTCGATGACGTGCGCGATACGCTCGACCGGCTGATTCAGCGCGAACCTTCGTTTGCGGTACGACTTGGACGCGGCTCAGGCCAACGTGAAGACCGCTACATGCATCTGCTCTGCGGTCCGGTGGCGGCTGACGCATTTGCGGCGGCGACAACGACTTCGACGCCGGCAAGTACGTCACGCACCGACGTGAACGAACGCATCGCGCGGCTCGAAGCGGAGGTGGAGACGTTGCGCGACGAACTTGCCGCCCTGAATCGACGCCTCGACACGCTTGCGGATCCTCAGCGGAACCTCGAAACATGATGCGAATAGCCTTTGTTTGCGCGCTGCTCGCTTGCTGCGCGACACCCGTCGGCGCACGCGAGCGTGCTGCTTCGACGCCATCGACAGCTCGTGCAATCACCGAGATCGGTACGCAGGCACGCGCCGCGTACCGGATCGATATTCCGGCCGACTGGAATCGAGGTCTGGTGGTTTTTTTCCATGGTTACTCGACCGATCCGATCGTGTTTCGCGAAAGCGAACGCGTCTCGCCGATGTTCGATCCGATGCTGGCCCAGGGTTTTGCGGTGATCCAGTCCGGTTACTCGGCGGCCGGTTGGGCGGTCGAACAAGCGGGCGAAGACAGCGAACGACTGCGCCGATTCTTCATCGGCAAGCACGGTCAGCCGAAGGAAACGTTCGCGATGGGCATGTCGATGGGCGGCATCCTCACCGTGATGGCGCTCGAGACGTCGCCGAAGACCTACGATGGCGGCTTGTCTCTGTGCGGCGCGATCGAACCCAGCGACCGGCTCATGCAGCGCGATTTTGCCGTGGTGGCGGCGTTCGATTTCTATTTTCCCGGCATCTTCGGCGCGCTGGTGCCGGTCGACGCGGCGTACCAGCCGACCGACGAGATCGTGCTGAAGATCGCCGCGGCGATGCGCGCGAATCCAAAGGCGGCCGCGTCGTTGCGCGCGCTGTATGGCGCGGGCGACGAGCGCAATCTCCCCGGCGTGATCGCATCGATCGCCTACGACATCAAGGAAATGCAGCAGCGCACGCACGGCAATCCGTTCGGCAACGCGGACCTGATCTACACCGGCTCCGACGACGACTATGCCTTGAACGACGGGGTCACGCGTTTTCGTGCGGACCCGCGCGCGTCGGCCTTGATGTCGCGCTGGTATACGCCAACCGGAAACCTCCTCAAGCCACTGCTAGCGTTGCACGACACCGGCGATCCGCTGGTCATCGCATCGACGGCGTTCGAATATGCAATGACCGCGCAGCGCGTTGGACATGGCGATCACTTCGTGCAGCAGTATGTCAACGCGGAAGGGCATTGCGTCTTCACGCCGGCGCAGATCGGCAAGGCGTTCGACCAGTTGGTTGGCTGGTCGCGTACCGGCAAGCGCCCGCAATCCGGGCGCCAGCCGTAAGCTGAAGTCGCTCCACGCGTCGTGCGAATCGTGCTCACTCAGTCGGACGTGGGGCCACCGAACCGATCGGCAAAGATGGTGTCGTTCGCGGCATAGCGTGCGATCGTCATGTCCCAATCGCTGGTCGCAACCGGGTTGCCCAGAATCCACTGGCGGCTACCCGCGGTGACCACTTGTTTGCCGGACACCAGCAAATCAACGCCCTCCGTACGTTTCGGCTGACCGGTTTCCGCCGTGGAATCCTTGAACGCGAGTGCATGTTGCGTATTTGCGTTGGTGTCGAATTGCACGACCGCCTCCAGCGCATGGCCATCGCCGAACAAGTCGTCCTTGATATTGAGGCCGATCACCAGATCGCGCGTGTCGGCGCGTTCGGCGATGGCGAACGGATAGTTGTAGCCGCTCACCACCAGCATGTGCTTCATGTTGTTGCCGTTGGAAAAGCCGTAGTCGGGGTTGCCATTGGGCAGCCAGGCGCCGAGCAGCAGGTCTATCTGTTCCGGGTTTGTGCTGTCGTCGCGCGATGCGCCTGCGACCACGAAGCCGCCGTTGTGGCGGCGCGCGATGCGAAGTGCAGCGTCCTGCTTGCTGGTACCGAGATCGCTGTAGATGACATCGCTGATGAAACCGTCGACCTGACCGGTGACACCGTTGACACTGAGCACGAAACCATCGGTGTCGGCGCTGCCCGCCGTTCCGGCGATCTGCCCGGCGAGGATCAGGCGATAGGCGAACGGTGTCGGCGAATACCCGTACACATCGAAGGCGACGTCGCGCCCATTCGGCGTGTTGTCAGGATTGTAGACAAATACGCCCGCGTGATTCGGATCGTTGCCGAATGCCAGATTCAACTCACCGCTGGTCGCGCTGAGATTGATCGCGAACGCTGCCCAGTTGTCGCTCGAAGCGTTGCCGCTGTTGGCTTCGCCGACGACATACAGCTTGCTGGAGAGCCAGATGATGCGGTGGGGATAGTCGCCGTCCCGCGACTCATCGGAGCCCAGGTCCAGCCATTGCTCCTTGATGCCGTTCGTGCCGAAACCACTGCAAAGCGCGCCGCTGTTGTCGACGCAGGCAATCTGCAGATCCGTGTCGGTGTGCGTGCCGGTATGCTGGGTGCCGACAAAGTACAGCGTATCCGACGCACCCTTGGCGACGTCGACGATAGTCAGCATCGTCGTCGCAATCGTGCGCGTGCCGGAGCCGTTGTAGTTCGTGTCCAGGCTGCCGTCGGCTTTGATCTTTGCGATTGCGATGTCGTAGCCGTGCGCCTGGCCGGTGTGGTAGCCGGCGAGCCAGTAGCCGCCGTCGTTGCTTGGGAACACGCGCAAGGCGCGGTCCATGCGGACCGTCATGCTGCCGGCGTTGAAGTCGGCAATGCGCCAGCCGCTGGCATCGACGAAGGAGCCGTCCGGCGCCAGATCGCTGCTCGAACCGCTGACGACGTATGGTGTGTAAAAGGAATCGGGCCCGATCGGCTGAGGCATGTCCTTGTCGATGTCCATGGCCGCGGCCGGTATGGCTGCGACCAGGCCGAGCACGAGCAGCAGTGTTTTCATGATGGGTCCTTGGGTGGGTGAGGATCGTCATGGAGTACGCAGCGCCGGCACGGATCGGGACATTGCGGCGCGCGGCATGCGTTTCGGCACGTGCAGAGCGGGCCGATCCGTGCAGAATCGCCGGTTGAACCGGACACAGGGACAGGGAATGAAACGCATGCGCGGCTTGGCTTGTGGGTTGCTCGGGGCGATGAGCGCCATCGCAGTTTCAGCGAAGCAGGTGCCGCCCGCGGCGGGTTCCGAACCGAAAACACCGGGCGACATTGCTGCGGCCACCCGCGGCAGCGAACACATCGCGGGTTTCTTCGACGTCTATCGGGATTCGGCAGGCGGTCGCGTTCTGCTCGGTGTGCGCGCATTCGACACGCCGTTCCTGCTCGTCAGCTCGCTGCCGTGGGCGGTCGGGTCGAACGATATAGGTCTCGATCGCGGCCAGAGCAGCGAGTCGCACCTGGTCGAATTCCGTCGCGTCGGCAAACGCGTGCTGCTGGTCGAGGACAACACGAAGTTTCGCGCACTGTCGGCGAATCCGGACGAGGCGCTCAGCGTGCGTCAGGCGTTTGCCGAGTCCGTCCTCTGGTCCGGCGAAGTGGCGGGCGAACGCAAGGGCGCAGACGCGCAAGCCGTCGTCGACATCAGCTCGCTGCTGATGTCCGACCGTCACGGCATTGCGCGCCGCCTTGGCGAGACGAAGCAGGGCAAGTACGAGGTCGACGACAAGCGCAGTGCGGTTTCGCTCGCTGATGCGAAGAGCTTTCCCGACAATACCGAGCTCGATGCGCTGCTCACGTTCAAGGGTCCGGGCGAGGAACAGTTCGTCAAGGATGTGGCGATGGACCCGACGAGCCTCAGCGTGCATCAGCACTTGAGTTTCGTGCGTCTTCCTGGCCCAGGCTATTCACCGCGCGCGTACCATCCCGCCTCGGGTGCTTTCAGTGTCGGCTACTACGACTATGCGCAGCCGCTCGCTTCGAGCATCGACGTGCGCCTGCAGCCGCGTTTCCGCCTCGACAAGACCGATCCCGCGGCGGCGCAAAGCGCGGTGAAGAAGTCGATCGTGTTCTATCTCGATCGCGGCGCGCCCGAGCCGGTGCGTGCGGCGTTGCTTGAAGGCGCCAACTGGTGGAAAGCCGCGTTCGAGAAGGCCGGCTACAAGGATGCATATCGCGTCGAGCTGCTGCCCGAAGGCGTCGATCCGATGGACATCCGCTACAGCCTGATCACGTGGGCGCATCGCTATACGCGCGGCTGGTCGTATGGCCAGCCGATCGTCGATCCACGCACGGGCGAGATCATCAAGGGCTCGGTCACGCTCGGGTCGCAACGCGTGCGCCAGGACATCCTCATCGCCGAGAGCCTGCTCGCACCCTACGACAAGGCGAATGCAACGGAGCTGAAAGGGCAGGCCGAGCAGTTGGCGCTGGCACGCCTGCGCCAGCTTGCGGCGCACGAGGTCGGCCATGCACTCGGCTTTGCGCACAACTTCGCGGCGAGCAGGCACGGCAATGGTTCGGTGATGGACTACCCGCATCCGCTGTTGCAGCTTGGCGCGGATGGCGCGATCAGCCTCGATCATGCGTACGGCACCGGCATCGGGCCGTGGGACGATTTCCTGGTCGCGCATGCGTATGCGCAATTCTCGCCTGCAATCGAGGCCACATCGCTGGCGAAGTTGCGCGCCGATATCGCGCAGGCCGGTTTTCGCTACATCAGCGATCCCGACGCGCGCGCGCCTGGCGACGCCGAGCCCGATGGTCTGCTGTGGGATTCCGGACCGGATACGTTGAAGTCCTTCGACGCGCTGCTGGCCGTTCGGCGCAAGGCGCTCGAGCATTTTTCAATCGGTGTACTTCCGCCTGAACGCCAGGCGGGTGAGCTCGAAGCGCGCCTGGTGCCGATCTATTTGCTGCATCGCTATCAGACGGAAGCAGTCGCACGCCTGCTCGGTGGCGCGAACTACGCGTATTCACAAGCGAGCGATCGCCAGGCGGGTACCAAGGCCGTTGCGGCCGATGTGCAACGTGCGGCGCTCGATCGGCTCGTCGCCACGTTGGGTGCGGAACAACTCGCGCTGCCCGCCAATGTGCTCGATCTGGTTACGCCGCCCGGCAACGACTACCAGCGCAATCGCGAATATTTCGCGACGCGCACGGCGCCGTTGTTCGACGCGTTCGCGGCCGTCGAAGCCGGCGCTGCGCAGACGACGCAATATCTGTTCGCGTCGCAGCGGCTCAATCGCCTCGCATGGCAGCACGCACGCGACGCACGTGAACCTGGTATCGCCGAAACACTGGATACGGTGTTTCGCGGCACCTGGCAACACGACTCGATGGCCGCGAACATTCCGGCGGGCGATGCCGTGCAGGTTGCGTCAAACTGGGTCGTGCTGGATTCATTGCTGTATGCACTCGAGGCGGCGCAGCTGGATGCGCAGGTCGATGCCGATGTTCGCGCATCGCTGCAGAGGTGGCAGACGTGGCTGGTGAAAAATCCGGCGCGTGACAGCGTCGGCGCGAGTCGCGCGGAGGCGGCGGAACTGATTCGAAAATACCTTGCGGATCCGAAGTCGGTGAAACTACGGCCGCTGCCGGTGATTCCGCCGGGTGCGCCGATTTGATGCCGCACCGAGAATCAATGTGTCTGCGACGGGTCGCTTTCGACGACGATCCATCAATGACGGTGCGCATGGCGAAACCGGCGAGGGCGGTTGCGTCCATGGCTCAGCCATCGCGGATTTGCAGTCGACCATTGCCCATGGTCATTCGCGCTGCGGGCCATCCGCCTCAGTGTCCGTGAGCGCAGATCGCAACAACGATTGATCCACTTAGCATGGTCCGCGCCACGCTCGGGCATTGAGATCCAGTTGTGACATCAATGCCGCGTCGCAGCCGGCTGCTCCGCCGGGGCGGACGCAAATACGGCTTCGACGTCCGCCTCGTCCAGCACATAGCGGCGATCGCAGAATTCGCAGGTGACTTCGATCGAGCCTTGTTCCGCAAGCGTCGCATCGCTTTCCGCGCGACCGAGCGAGCGCAGCATGTCCTCGACGCGCTCGC
>JBDSBK010000487.1:0-7169 GCA_039921645.1 Dokdonella sp. | reverse complement strand
CGACCCGACGCCCCTCGTTCAACGAAGAAGGCTACGCCGACTTCACCGTTGGCAACTACGGCGCGCTCGGCGTCGACGCCGCCTACAGCAACAAGCTCGGCGACAACGCTGCATTCCGTGTGTATGCGGTCGATCGCGAACGATCCGGATTCAACGACGTCAACACCGGCGTCGGGCCGCGCAAGGACCACAACGACGGCGACCAGGATTTCCATTCGCTGCGCGCGCAATTGCTGTTGCAACCGAGCAGCGACCTCGACGTCCTTGTCATTGGCGACTACACACATCGCGAAGAGAACTGCTGCGCCGGCATCACCACGTTTACCGGCCCGTCGGCAGCGATCGTCAATGCGCTCGCCGGCGGCAATGGCGTGATCCCGTTCGCAGACCCATCGCAACGCCTCGCCTACAGCAACCGCGAGACCTCGCAGGATGTCGTCGACAAGGGGCTGTCGACCGAGATCAACTGGAACACGCGGTGGTTTGAAAATGCGGCGCTCACCTCGATCACCAGTCTGCGTCAGTGGGACGGCATCGGCGCCGTGGATATCGACTACAGCGGTGCCGACATCTGGTATCGCGGCTTCGGTCCCGGCGAGAACGACGTGCGCTTTCGCACGTTCAGCCAGGAACTGCGCCTCGCCGGCACCACCGGCGGCTTCGACTGGATGGGCGGCCTCTACTTCGACAACGAGCACCTCCAGCGCGATGACGCGATCACGCTGGGCGCGGCCTACGAGCCGTATCTGTCGATCGCCCTCCTCAACAACATCGCGGCCGCATTCCCGCACGGCGTCGTCAACACCGCCGGTGCTGCCACGTTTCTTTCGCAAGCAACCGGCCTTCCATTCGGCAGCGCGTTGTCGGGCGTCGCCACGAATGACCGCTGGACGCAGGATTCAAAAAGCGCCGCCGCCTTCAGCAACGTGACCTACCACGCCACCGATGCGCTCGCGCTGACTGCCGGCGTGCGCTTCACGCATGAGAAGAAAGATGTCGATTCCTTCTACAGCAGCCCCAACGGCGGTGCAGCGTGCCACGCCGCGCTCGCCAACCCGGCGATCGTCGGCGCCGCCCTCGCTGCGCGCGGTGTCCCTGCGGCGTATCTGTCGAACATCGTGCCGACGGTAATCGGCTACATGTGCCTGCCCTGGTCCAATCCCCTCTTCAACGGACGCACGACGCAGCAGGATCTGTCCGACGACGAATGGTCGGGTTCGTTCAAGGCCGCCTATCGCTGGAACGACGCGGTGATGACGTACGTGTCGGCGGCACGCGGTTACAAGGCAGGCGGCTTCAACCTCGATCGCGTGCAGTCGGCCAACGGACTCGGCAACGGCGCGGCCGGCATCGTGCCGGTGACCGATACGTCGTTCCCCGGAGAATTCGTCGACAGCTATGAACTCGGAACGAAGACGAGCTGGCAGGACGGCAACCTTCTGCTCAACGCTGCGCTGTTTCACGCGCAATACAGCGATTTCCAGCTCAACAGCTTCCTCGGCACCAGCTATGTCGTGCGCTCGATCCCGCAGTTGACCACGCAGGGTGTCGACGCCGACCTGCTCTGGCAAGCCCGCATTCCGGGCCTGTCGTTGCAGGGCGGCCTTGCCTACACGGATGCGAGCTATGGTGACGAGCTGCTACGCGATGCCGCACTTGCCCTGCTGCCCGGTAGCCGCTTGAGCTTCGCGCCGAAGTGGCAGGCGACTTCAGGCATCGCCTACCAGTGGAATGTCGGAGCGGACCTCACGGCACGATTCAACGTCGGCGCCAAGTACACCAGCGCGTACAACACCGGCTCGGATCTCAATCCGCTCAAGGAGCAGGACGCCTTCACCCTGGTCAACGCCGGATTCACGATCGGCGCACTGAGCAAGCGCTGGAATGTCGAGTTCTGGGGCCGCAACCTCACCAATCGCACCTACAGCCAGGTGAGTTTCGATGCGCCGCTGCAGACCGGATCGATCAATGCATTCCTCGGAGCACCGCGCACGTATGGCATGACCGTGCACGTTCAACTCTGACGCGAAGAAAATCATCGCCACGGCCAGCGTCGGTGGTTTCCAATCCGCGCTGGTCAGAACAGCACGCGCGCCGCGAACTGGATCTGGCGATCGACGGTCCGTTCCGGCATCGCGGGTGCGATCTGGTTGCGCGTGCTCCAGACCTGCAGCCATTCTCCCGTCAATCGCAACCATTCGACGGGTCGCCAGTTCAGTGCAAACGTCGCCGCGCTTCCGTTCTCGCGCGTGCGCCCCGCCAGGCTGCGCGGCAGTTGTTCGGTCGAGAATGCATCCCCGCGCATGGCGACGCGCCACGTACCGACGTTCCAGCCGAGGAGCACGTAGGCCGCGCGGAAATCCGTGCTCGTGCTGAAGAAGGGCGATGGTGCGATCTCGGTTGATCCCGTCATCGCCTGGGCAAGCACGACGATGTGTTGCCACTGCGCTTCGGCACCACCGCTCCAGAATTTCGTGTGCCAGCTGAAGACGGGCGACATGCCACCGCTTTGCGTCGACGGATCGGCGCGGTTGTCGTAACGCAGGAAGGTGACGCGCGCACGACCAGGTGCGCGCCACGTGCCCCCTGCATACCAGCCGAGCCGACCATCGTTTTCGAGGAACGGGTTGAATCGCAGGGGAACGCCTTCGCCGTTGTCGCGCGCGTAAACATCGGGCTCGCGCACGCGCGTGCCGAGTCCTGAAGTGAGATCGCTCAATGACCATCCGCGCGCGGCAAGCAGTTCCCCTGCGGGATCGTTGCTGCGCACGAGGGCTGCGATACCGTCGACCGAATAGCCATCGCCGCGCCACTCCAGTTGCGCCTCGCCACCGACACTGCGGAACTCTTCACCGATCCAGCTGTTGATCGCCGATGGCGTCAGCGTCCACGGGCTGGTCCATCCGATCGCGTCGTTCTCCAGCGAGATCGGCGGGAAGAACACGCCGAGCTTGAACGAGGCACGCAATGGCGTCGTCGAAACCGGCCGGTAGCGAAGATACGCTTCCAGCACCGAAAGCGTGCCGCCGCTGGTCGTCGCATACTGCACGTCGGCGAGCGCAAGCAGCGACGGTGTTGCCTGCCAGGTGCCGACCAGTCCGGCTTGTGCGCAAGTCGGCGTGACTCCGCCCGAACCGAAACGCGTCTTGCCCAGGCCACCCTCGGTCCAACTGCGCTCCGAAGACGGTACCACCAACCGGCAATCCACATAGCCATGCAGGTCGGCATCTTCTGCTGCGGCATGGCGTGCAAGCGCGAAAATCACAGCGGTGCCGAGCGCGAGCGCGCGTGTCACGCGAGCGCTCCCGCACGCACTGCCCGGCTTGCGAGAAGATCCTGCACGATGGTCGGCTCGAGACCCGCGGCGATGTAATAGCCTTGCGCGTGGTCGCAGCCGATCGCGCGCAGGAAGTCGAGTGCGCCAGCGGTCTCGACGCCTTCGGCCGTAACCCGATACCCCAGTCGATGACCCAGTTCGACCATCGACTGCACCAGCGCGCGATCACCGGCATCGTCGGCCAATGCCTGCGTGAACAGGCGGTCGATCTTGACCTCGCGCACGGGCAAACGACGCAGGTACGCGAACGAAGACTGGCCGATGCCGAAGTCGTCGATCGCAAGTTCGATGCCGCATTGCGCGAGGCGGTCGAATACCCGCACTGCCATATCCGGTTCACTCATGACCGCGCTCTCTGTGAGCTCCAGCACGATGCTGTGCGGCTGTACCGCATGCGCGGCGAGCCTGTCCGCTATCAGGTCCGGCAGCGTGGCGTCGTCGAGATCGCGCGCAGAAAGATTGATCGCGACGCGGAGCGCATGCCCGCCGCGCGCCCACTCGGCTGCCTGCGCAATGGCGCGGTCGATGACCCAGCGGCTCACTGCACGGATGTTGCCGGTGCGTTCGGCGAGACCGATGAATGCATCCGGTGGCAGCGCGCCACGCTGCGGATGCTGCCAACGCAACAGCGCTTCCGCGCCGTCGATGACATCGCTGGCGAGGTGCAGCTTCGGCTGGTAGCACAGGTGCAGTTCGTTGCGATCGAGCGCCTTGCGCAGGTCCCCCATCAAACCGAGCCGTTCCGGTCGATGCGGATCGGTCGCCTCGTCGTAGACCGCAACCGCATGCTCGGCGCCGGGCGCTGCAATCAGCGCGACCTCGGCCCGACGCAGCAGCGTGCCTGCGTCGTGCCCATGCAGCGGAGCCAATGCGATGCCGACGGCGGGTGCGGTATCCAGTGAGACATCGGCTTCGCGATACGGTATCGAGAGAATTTCGAGTACGCGCGCAGCACGCATACGCGCAATGTCGGCATCGGCATGATCGAGCCATAGCGAAAACTGCGTGTCGGTTACGCGCGCAATGAACGCACCTGACGACTGCGCGCGCAGTCGTTCGCTGGCATCCCGCATCACGCGATCGCCGATCGCGTGTCCGAGCGTCTGAATGATCTCGGGCAGGCGCGCCAAACCGATCATGAGCAACGCACCTTGCGGCTGCGATGAGTCACGCAGGAATCGCTGGATACCGTCTTCCGCCGCTTGTCGGTTCGGCAGCTCCGTGACGGCGTCGTGCAGCGCCTGATAGCGGATGTGCTCTTCGCGTTCCGCGATCGCGTGCGTCATGCTCACGAACGCAGCGGCGAGCTGTCCGATTTCGCCGAGCCCGCGCAACGGCGGAGCGGGCGCGTAGTTGCCACTTTCGATACGTCGCGCAGTGTTCGCCAGCACCTCGATCGGACGCGCCACGCTACGAGCGATCAGCAGCGCGCCGATCAGGCCGCCGGCGAGACCGAGCGCGAGCAGGCTCGCCCACGCCAGCACAACAGAATGGTACGGATGCAGTGCGTCGTCGAGCGAATACGCGAGCAGCGCTGCGATCGGTGCGCTGCGTTCCGATTCCTTCAGGCGTTTGGCGAGGGCTACATATTCGCGTCCGCCGACAGCGACCACGGTCGGCTGCAACGGCAGATCGCGACGTGTCGCCATCAGCTCGGGCGCGAGCGTGAGTTCGCCGCCGTGTGCGATACCGGTCCAGTGACCGCCGCCGCTGTCGCTGATCAACTCCAGCGTATTCGGCAGCGCGGACAACTGCTGCAGATGCGTGAGCAAGTCGTTGTCGACGGGTATACCGGCCGCAATCAATGCGATCGGCCCCGGTGCGTAGACCGGCACGACGATCATCCAGTAGGCCTTGCCACCCATGGCGACGACGGCCGCTGCGGGGTGATCGAGCGCGGCGTCGACAAGATCCGGGAACGGGAACGCGTGCCCGACCGCATCGGCTTCCACGGTGTCTGAACGCACCGCCCCGTCGAGCCCGATCAACAGCATGCGTGCAGCCCCGATGCGGCGGCCATGATTGCGCAATGCCGACAACAGCGTGCCCTCGTCGCGCTGCGCGATGGCTGCGCGCAATGCATAGTCGAGCGCCAGCACATGCACGTTGTCCGCGACGCGCGCGGAAATGTCGTCGAGCTGGCGCGCAACCGCATCCGCACCTGCGGCAAGCTGGCGCTCGCCCTCGGCGATCACACCGCGCCGCGCCACCTCGTACACGAGTACCGCCGTGAACACCTGCACTGCCACCAGGGTCGTCACGAACAACAAGGCAAGGCGCAGGCGGAAACTCATGACGGTCAATACTTGCTGCGTTCGGGATCGTCGGCGCCGGCGCGCGGATCGGGCAGCAGGGACAATGCAATCGTCAGATTCACCGGCGTCGATTCGAGGATGGTCGCGCGCGGCGGTTCCGTTCGTCCCGGCCGCAACTGCGGATGCCACACCTGCACCGAGTAGGCACCGGTCGGCAGATCATCGAACACGACGCGCCCGTCCAAGCCGGACTTCGCCACATGCGGCGCATCGGAGACATAAAGATGCGCAATCATGCGGTCGTGGATGTTGCATCCGACGGCGATCTCGCCGATCTGGTCGAGCGTGACCGGCGGCGCGCTGCGTCCCGATCCGATCACGAATTCGAAACTCTTTGCCGGCGCGAACGAATAGACGTGATGGCGCGTGCGATCGCTGTTATGGAAAACCACTTGATCGCCGGGACGAAAAATTTCGACGTACGGAATAAACGCCTCACCGCGCTGATCGATGATTTTGGTTATCGGCGATGGCACAGCGCGGAGCGGTTGGTCGTGCTCACCCCGCAGGCTCACGACCGCATCCGCGATGGTCGCAGAGTGACTGTCCGTGACAAGCACGGATAACTCGGCCGCTGGCGCCGACGCGCCCAACAAAAGGCCCACGCCGACAATCGCACTTCGCGCCAGGTTCATCGTCCCCCCGTTGAAACCTGAAGCTCCGAGTCTAACTTACCGCCGCGTTGCCGAGAGCCAAGCCCCCGACGCGGCGATACAGAACGGATTTTTGTCCTACTGCCCTTGGTCAGGCTCCGCGCACTGTTGGATGATTGCCCCTTTCTCAGTGCAAGGCGAACGCCTGCTCGCGTCAGCCGACCCGAGTGGCAGGCGTGTTGACGGAAGCGCGCCTCACATCGGTAGCGCGCGAAGCGCTGTCCGCTGCCAGTGGGCGCCACTCGACGATCTTGTCGAATTCAAGTGGCAAGCCGTACAAATCCACGAAATTGTCGTCGCGATAGGTGGCTTGCTGCCATTCGCCTTCCTTGAGCTTCACCTGGATGGTCTGACCGTCGATCGGCAATTGTTTGTTCATCGCGTGCTCCTTGGCGTGATTGCGTGGAGACCGTACCCCAGCCCGCCTAACCGCCCCCTGAAGAACGGTTTCTTACGTTCTCGGGCGACTCAAATACGACAAGGCGGTACGTGTCATGCGCCTCGAGGGCAGGTGCCCTGTTTCGCAGTGAGGCCATTTATCGGGAAATTGGGCGCAGAAAATTGCGTCTTGCCAGCGAACGTTGGCAGTTGCGCAGGCATGTTCACGGATGGCTTGCAGATGCTTGGCACTTCACGCCGTCAAGCTGGCCTTTTGCAAAAGCCAGAACGCAAAAGCCCGCCGATTGGCGGGCTTCTGGATGGGTAGCGCAAACCTGGAACCGGCTCGCGCAACGCCGTGTGGCTATGGCAGCCCCGGATGGATTCGAACCACCGATGCCTGAGTCAGAGTCAGGTGCCTTACCGCTTGGCTACGGGGCTATGCAGCGTAGATTAGCGCTTCGAGTACTGCGTCGCGCGACGTGC
>JBDSBK010000486.1:0-8718 GCA_039921645.1 Dokdonella sp. | reverse complement strand
ACGCGTAGTGCGCGGTCAACGCCTCCGCACGCTCGAGCGCACGCGGGTCCGCTTCGGTTGCCTGCAAGGCGAACCAGCTGTCGAGCACCAGCGCATCGTTCGCATAGCGACGCGCAAATTCCGCCAGAGCCGCATCGACATCCCCGGCACGCAAATGGACGATCACGGCCAGCGCTGCCAGTCGATCCGTGAGAGTGCGCGCGTTCGCGTACTGCGCGCGCGCCAGATCGAGATGTGCCGCATCGACGCGGCACAGCGCTGCGAGGCAGACGCTGCGCAGACGTCGGCGGGCTTGCGCTGCGAGTTCGTCGCTCGTTGGCGCGCCCGTATCGGTGAGCGTGTGGTACGTCGCCAGCAAGGGCTGCGCGAGCGCGGTTGCGAGCGAGGTCTCGATGCGCGCGCGTGCGCGATGTATTGCTTCGGGGTCGATATCCACGAGTCCGTCGGACAGTGACGCAGCATCGGCGACGGTGAGCATTTCAGCGACGAGGGCCGGATCGGCGTCACGGTCATCGACGACGCGAGCGAGGCAATCCGTCCACACCGTCAGCGAACGCGCAGCGGGGGCCCCTTCCGCCAGCGTCTGCGCGAACATGTTTCGCACGAGCGCATCTGCTGCGAACCAGCGATTGAAGCCATCGTTGTCGTGACGGATCTGCAGCGCGAGGGCGTCCGCATCGAAGTCCTGTACCAGCCGCACGGGTGCCGAGTAGCCGCGCAGCACGGACGCGACAGGTGCGGCGTCGATGCCGGTGAAGCGAAAGGTGGACGCGGCCGCGCGCAGCAACAGCACCCGTTCGTTCGTTTGCTCGATGCCCTCTTCGCCGTCGAGCGAGAGGCGCAACGGCCTGCCATCCGGATCGAACAATGCGACCGCCACAGGTATCGGCAACGCCTGCTTGAGCGGTTGGCCCGGTGTTGCTGCGGTCTTCTGCGTCAAGGTCAGTTCGAAACTGCGCGTGCGCGCATCGAAACGACCGCTGCTGTGGAGTTCCGGCGTTCCCGCCTGCTCGTACCACGCAAGCCATTCGCCGAGATCAAGCCCGTTCGCGTCGCCGAGGGCGGCAAGGAAGTCTTCGACCGTGGCAGCGCTGCCATCATGGCGTTCGAAATACAGATCGAGGCCGCGGCGGAAGCCGTCCCGACCGAGCACGACACCGAGCATGCGCACGATCTCGGCGCCTTTCTCGTACACGGTCGCGGTGTAGAAGTTGTTGATCTCGTCGTAGCGATCCGGTCTCACAGGATGCGCGAGCGGTCCCGCGTCCTCGCTGAACTGTGCGCGCCACAGACCGCGCACGTCCTCGATCCTGCGCAGAGTGCGCGAGGCAAGGTCCGATTCGAATTCCTGCTCGCGGTAAACCGTCAATCCTTCCTTCAGGCTCAACTGGAACCAGTCGCGACAGGTGACACGGTTGCCGCTCCAGTTGTGGAAATATTCGTGGCCGACGACGGCGAGCACATGTCTGAAGCCGTCATCGGTCGCATGCTCCGCATCGGCGAGCAGGTATTTCGCGTTGAAGATGTTGAGGCCCTTGTTCTCCATCGCGCCCATGGTGAAGTCGTGTGTCGCGACGATATGGAATACGTCGAGATCGTAGCAGCGGCCATAGCGCTCCTCGTCCCAGCGCATCGCCATCTTCACGCATTGCATCGCCCAGCCGCAGCGCCCGATCGCATCCGCTTCGGCATGGATGTACAAGGCTACGTGGCGGCCTTCGGCGGTGACGAACGCGTCTTCGATGCGTTCGAGTCTGCCCGCGACGAGGGCAAACAGATAACTTGGCTTCGGGTGCGGATCGACGAAGCGCGCCCAGTGGCGACCGTCGTCGAGATCGCCGCTTCCGTCCGCATTGCCGTTGGCGAGCAGGAGCGGAAAACGCGTCTTGTCCGCACGCAGGGTCACGCTGTAGCGTGCGAGCACGTCGGGCCGGTCCAGGAAAGGCGTGATGCAGCGAAAGCCCTCGGCTTCACACTGGGTGAGCAGAAACCCGCCATCGGGCGAACCACTGAGATACAGGCCCTGCAGCGCCGTGTTGCGCTCGGGCGCGATGCGTACGCGTGTCTCGATGACGGCACGGTCATGCAATCCGGCAATCGTGAGCGTCTTCTCCGAACATGCGTATTCGTGGCTGCCAAGTACGCGGCCATCGACACGCACTTCGAGCAGATCGAGCTCTTCCAGGTCCAGTTGCAGGTCGGACTTCGCCTGCGACGGATTGCGCTCGGCAACCAGGCGTGCGGCAACCAGTGTTGCGGCCGGATCGAGATCGAACGCGAGCTCGACATCGACGATGCGCCACGCCGGCGCGCGGTAATCGCGCAGGAAGAGAGTCGGCTTCGCGCCGGCGTTGTCGTTCATCGGAAAGCCGTGCGATCGAGAGCGTCGATGTCAGGCTAGCATGCACCTCCTGCGGACGTGTATCGTGCCGCGCTCCGAATCCTGGATTGCGCGATGCCTGCTACCGATCGTCCCGATCCCGCCAAGATCGAAACTGCGCCGATCGATGTCGCTGCGATCGAAGCAGCGGCGGCGCGCATTGCATCGCATGCTCACCACACACCCGTGCTGCGCTCGCGCACACTCGATGAATTGGCCGGCGCGCAACTGCACTTCAAGTGCGAGAACCTGCAGCGCGCGGGCGCATTCAAGTTCCGGGGTGCCTGCAACGCCGTGTGGTCGCTGAGCGATGCCGAGGCACAACGCGGCGTGGTGACGCATTCGTCGGGCAATCACGGTGCGGCACTCGCGCTTGCGGCACGCACGCGCGGAATTCCGGCGTATGTCGTCGTGCCTGAAGGGGCGGTCAAATCCAAGCTCGCGGCGATTGAGGCGTATGGCGCGACGCTGCATCGCTGCGCGCCGACCATGGCTGCTCGCGATGCGATGGCCGACGAGGTGCGCCAACAGACGGGCGCAACCCTGGTGCATCCGTTCACCGATCGACGCGTGATTGCGGGGCAGGGTACGGCGGCGCTCGAATTGCTGCGCGAAACGGGTCCGCTGGACGCGCTGATCGCACCCATCGGCGGCGGCGGATTGATCGGCGGCACTGCGATTGCGGCGCGCGCGGCGGATCGAGGCATTGCCGTCTATGCGGCCGAACCCGAAGGCGCCGCCGATGCGTTCGAGTCATTGCGTCGTGGCGAGCGTGTCGTGGATATCGAGCCGGACACGATCTGTGATGGCTTGCGCGGCACCATCGGTCCGATCAATTTCGCACTGCTGACCGAATATGGCGTCGCAGTGCTGCCGGTCGCCGACTGCGACACGATTGCCGCCATGCGCCTGATCTGGCAGCGCCTCAAGCTTGTCGTCGAGCCGTCGTCGGCGATTGCGCTGGCAGCGATCCTGCGCCATCGCGAACGCTTCGGTGGCCGCCGCGTCGGTGTGATCCTGTCCGGCGGCAATGTCGATCTCGACGCTTTGCCGTGGTAAATCTTCCTTGCTAAACCAGATCCGACAACGGAGCCGATGACGATGTGGACCGACGCGATGCTCGCCTACCTTCACTTTGCCGCCCTCTTCGCCCTGGTCTGGTTCCTGGCCAGGGAGTGGACCTTGCTCGGAGCGGGGGCGGCGACGCTCGATGTCAACCGCCTCGCGAGTGCCGACGCGGGATTCGGCATCAGTGCCGGCCTCGTATTCGTGGCCGGTGCGGCGCGCGCCGCATTCGGGCTCAAGGGCTGGGCGTTCTATGCGCACAATCCTGCCTTCCACTTGAAGATCGGCTTGTTCGTGTTGGTTGGCCTGATTTCGATCGCGCCAACACGCCTGTTCCTGCGCTGGCGGCGGGCGCGCAGGCAGGATGCGTCGTTCCGTGTGTCCGAGCAGGAATGGCGGATCGCGCGACGCTGGCTCGCGATCGAGCTGCATCTGATCGCATTGATCCCGCTTGCGGCCGTCATCATGGCGCGCGGCCTGGGTTGATGGATCTGCGTCAGTCGGCTTCGCGCACGCGGCGCAGATTGACCAGGCCGAGTGCCACGCCGATCAGCGCGATCCCGAGGCATTCCGGTAGCGAAGGCTGTTCGCCGAGCAGCATCCATGCGAACGAAACGCCGGCAATCGGAATGACCAGGCTGGAGAGGCCGGCGATATTCGCCGGCAGCCGAGCCACGACATACGACCACAGGAGCCACGCAAGCCCCGACGCGAGGACGGCGTTGTAAGCGACGGCACCGATCAGGTAGTTCGACCATTCGATCGGGCGCTCGGGTACGACCAGCGCGATCACGATGACGCCAAGCGTGCCGAACAGCATCTGCCAGGCCGTCAGCGACAGTGCGCTGACCTGGGTGCGCTCGAACAAGCGCTTGGACAACACGACACCGATGGCCCAGGCGAGGCCACCGCCGACGGCGAGCGCGGAGCTTTTCGCATCGCCGAGGCCGAGCCAGGGTTCGAGCACCAGCACCAGTCCGAAGGCCGCGATGCCAAGGCCGAGGCAAAGTCGCAGCGCGGGACGCTCGCCGAAGTACAGCCAGCCGATAAGCACGACCCAGAAGGGCATCGTGTAGGCGAGCAGGGCGGTCTTTCCCGCACCGCCACTCACCAACGCGGATTGCACCAGAACCTGGAAGCCCATCGTCTGGGCGAGCCCGATCAACGCGGTCGGCAGCAGTGGCGGCGGTCGCAACGATTCGCCACGCACGAGCAGGGCGACAAACAGCACGCCGCTGCCGAATACGTAGCGCAGTGCGGAGAATTCGAACGGGCCGCTGTAGTGCAGCGCCTGCTTCATCACGATCCAGTTGTAGCTCCAGATCAGGGTCAGAAGGGCGAGTGCGACGAGCGCGCTGCGGCGGGTGGCGGGGACTTCGGTCACGATCAATCGCAGACGCACGTGCGTGGCATCGGGCTGCGTATCATACGCACCCGACCCCAGCCCACGCCGAGCGAACAGTCACATGGACGAGCAATTGCCGGACGACCATCGAACACGTTGCAGCTGGTCCGCGGGCGACGAAGCGATGCGCGAATACCACGACACCGAATGGGGCGTGCCGTTGCGCGACGATCGTGCGCTGTTCGAATTCATCTGCCTGGAAGGCGCGCAAGCGGGCTTGAGCTGGCGCACGGTATTGGCCAAACGCGAGGCGTATCGACGTGCATTCGCGAATTTCGATATCGCCGCTTGCGCAAAACTCACCGATCGGCGGATCGAGAAGCTGCTCACCGATGCGGGCATCATTCGCAACCGCCTCAAGATCACGTCGGTACGCGACAATGCGCGCGCCGCGTTGCTGGCGATCGAAGAGTTCGGCACCCTGCAAGCGTTGCTGTGGTCATTCGTCGATGGGCGCACGATACAGAATCGCTGGGCCGATCGCGCCCAGGTGCCGGCCACGACGGCGGTCTCCGATCGCATGAGCAAGGAACTGCGCCGACGCGGCTTTCGCTTCGTCGGTTCCACCATTTGCTATGCCTTCATGCAGGCGACGGGCATGGTCAACGATCACGTCGTCGACTGCTTCCGCCAGCGGGCACTTGCCTGAGACCTTGGCCGATGATCGTCACCGACCCCGCGGCGTTCCTTGCGGAATTCTCGCTCGAGCGCTACCCCTTGCGCAGCGCTGCGACCGCGCGCGGAGCATTTCTGATCAGTCCAGCCAGCAACACGCTCGCTGCCGAATCAGCCATCGACAACCGCTACATGGATCTTTCGCGCGTGCCCGACGCCGCGCGTGCGCTGGGCCAGCATGTCGAGCTTGCGCGGCGCCTCGGCGCCGATGTCCCCGTCATGATCTTTCCGGGCAGCCCGGATTGTCCCGACGGCATGTTCCCGAACAACGTGTTCGCGACCACGCGTGGAACGCTCATCATCGGACGCATGCGCCATCGCGTGCGCCAGCGCGAGGCTGCGCGCGATGACATCCGCGATTTCTTCCGTCATGTCCTCGGCTATCGCGAAATCGATCTGTCCCAGGGCGATTTCGTCGCCGAGCTGACCGGCGCGCTGTGCATCGATCGCGCGCGCGGGATCGGCTACTGCGGTCTCTCCGAGCGCTGCGATCTGGACGGCGCGCGTGCGATGCATGACGCCTTCGGCCTGCGCCTGACGTTCGCGTTCGACCTCGCTGCGGGCGAATATCACACGAATGTCGTGCTTGCGATCCTTGCTGGGCGCGCCGCGATCATCGCCGACGACGGCTTCGCCGATGCGGCGGTGCCGGCGGCGATCGCGAGAGCGTATGCCGGGAACGCCGTGCGTCTGCGCCCCGCGCAAAAACAGGCTTTTGCGGGAAATGCCATCGCGCTCGCACCGGATCGGGTCTGGATGAGCGCCGTCGCCGCTGCTGCGCTCGAGCCTGGGCAGCGGAGCATGCTGGATCGCAGTGGCTTCGCTATCGGCGAAGTCGATCTCGAGGAGATCGAGAAGGCCGGCGGCAGTCTGCGTTGCTGCGTCGCCGAGATTTTTTGACCGCAAGAGGCCTGGGGGCCACTTGGCGGGCATTTTTTGCAGTCGGCATCCGCTGAATTCAGCCGCAATTCAATGCCGCCTTACGAGACTGGCCTCCTGAGCGCGCAATTGCGCACACGGTAACGCCGGGCGAAGATGCAAACGATGCGACATCGACCAATGCGACAGGGTGGACTCATCTTGGTACTGCTATTTTGCGGATCCTTGCTGGTTCCGCTCGCGTTGGCTCGCGAAATCAGTATCGAGGAAGCGGTAGTCCAGGCCCAGCACGAAGCGGATGGCAAGGTGTTGTCGGTGCAGACCTTGAATGTCGGCAAGCGCAAGGTGTATCGAATAAAGCTGCTCACCCGCGATGGACAGGTGCGGGTGGTGCAGATTCCCGCTGAACAATAATCGTAGTGGTTTCATTCCACGAGGACAGGACATGCGCGTATTACTGGTGGAAGACGAAGCGCCGCTGCGGGAAACGCTGGCGGCACGCTTGAAGCGGGATGGCTTCGCGGTCGATGCGGCGGGCGACGGCGAGGAAGGTTTGTATCTCGGCCGCGAGGTGCCGTTCGATGTCGCCATCATCGATCTGGGCCTGCCGAAGATGTCCGGCATGGAGCTGGTAAAACAGTTGCGCGAAGCCGGTCAGCGCTATCCGATCCTGATCCTGACGGCGCGATCGTCGTGGCAAGACAAGGTGCAGGGCCTGAAAAACGGCGCCGACGACTATCTGGTCAAGCCCTTCCACGTCGAGGAGTTGCTCGCGCGCCTGAATGCGCTCGTGCGCCGTGCCAGCGGCTGGTCGCGGCCGACGCTCGAGTGCGGACCGGTCATTCTCGACACCACGGCGCAGACCGTCGCCGTCAATGGCGGCACCGTCGACTTGACCAGTTATGAATACAAAGTGCTCGAGTACCTGATGCTGCATGCCGGTGAACTGGTGTCCAAGGCCGATCTCACGGAACACATCTACCAGCAGGATTTCGATCGCGACTCCAATGTGCTGGAAGTCTTCATCGGCCGCCTGCGCCGCAAACTCGACCCGGACAATACGATCAAGCCGATCGAGACCGTGCGCGGTCGCGGCTACCGGTTTGCGCTCGAGCGCACCGATACGCCGCCAGTCGACGAAGCCCAGACCGCCGACAACGCCTGATCGGAAAGCCCGCGTGGCGCGCCCGCTCTCTCTGCAAGCGCGTTCGCTGGCTGCAGCCGGCGTGGTTCTGGCGGCATTCCTGGCGCTCGCATTCTTCGCACTGGATCGAGCGTTCTATCAAGCCGCTGAAAATGGACTGCGGGAGCGTCTGCAGGGCTACATGTATGCGTATCTCGCCGGTTCGGACACCACCCGCGCCGGCCAGCTGATTCCGCCCGAGGTCGGCCCCGATTCGCGCTTCGATCAGCCCTCGGCAGGCGGCCTCTATGCTGGCATCGTCGGCGCGAAAGTGCTCGGAGCCAAAGACAACTTCTGGCGTTCGCCCTCCGCTTTAGGCCGCGATTTGCCGTTTACTGCCGACTTGCCGCGCGGACCCGCGCATTTCGGCGGACCGATCGATACGCCGGCCGGCGCTTTGTTCGTGCTGTCGCAAGGTGTCGACTGGAACAGCGGAGCAAAGAACGAATTGCACCTGACGTTCTACGTTGCCGAAGACAGTCGCGCCCTGCGCGAACAGGTCCAGGTGTATCGGAATACGCTGCTCGCGTGGCTTGGCGCGTTGGGTGTGGTGTTGTTGCTGCTGCTTCTAGCGGTATTGCGCTGGAGTCTGGCTCCGCTGCGCAAGGTTGCAACCGAGCTCGTGCGTGTCGAACATGGAGCGCAGGAGCAGCTGGACCGCAACTACCCTGTCGAACTGGCAGGATTGACGGCAAGCCTCAACAATTTCATCGACGCCGAACGCGATCGAGTGTCGCGCTATCGCAATACCTTGTCCGATCTCGCGCATAGCCTCAAAACTCCGCTCGCGGTGATGCGCAGCCAGCTCGAAACCGGCACCGAAGGCGAAGCCTTGCGCTGGACGGTACTCGAACAGGTCGGGCGCATGGACGAGATCGTCGCCTACCAGCTGTCGCGTGCGGCGACATCGGGCCATCAGACGTTTGCCGCCCCCTTGCCGGTGGAACCCTACGCCGAGGAAATCGTGCGCAGCCTCGAAAAGGTCTACGCGGGCCGAGGCGTGCTGTGCGAATTCGACATCGACCCCGCCACGCGCTTCCAGGGCGATCAGGGCGATCTGATGGAGCTCCTGGGCAACCTCCTCGAAAACGCATTCAAATGGGGCAAGCGCCGCGTGTTGCTGACGGCTGG
>JBDSBK010000485.1:0-9707 GCA_039921645.1 Dokdonella sp. | reverse complement strand
CGGTACCGATGTTGTCGGCCTGGTCTTCACGGCGGATCTTCGCGCTGACTTCGATGCGATCGCGGTCGGAGAACTCCCAGTCGATCTTGCCGAAATACAGGTCTTCCGTGAACGGCAGGCTGGAGGGCCCGAGCTCTGCCTCGACGTTCGGCGGCAACAGATCGAGGATGTTGTGGCCATCGACCGTTCCCAGCACGCCGGGCGTCACGTTGATCGGCGTGTTGTACTTCTTCGCTTCGTACGTGAAGAAGAAGTGCAGCGTGTCCTGGATGATCGGGCCGCCGATCGCGAAGCCGTACTCCTTCTCCTGCGACAGCGTCTTCCTGCCGGATGCGAGTTCCGACGCCGTGTCCGCACGCAGCCCATCGTCGGTGAATGTGTTGAACACCTCGCCATGGAATTCGTTGGTGCCCGATTTCGTCTCTGCGGTCACCGCGGCGCTCGAAATCTGGTCGTACTCCGCCTTGTAGTTCGAGGTGATGACCTTGTATTCGCCGATCGCGAGCTGAGGGAATGGATTGCCCTGGCTCTCGAATTGTCCGGCGACGCCACCTTGCTTGACGTAGTTCTTTTGGCCGACGCCGTCGATATAGACATTGACCGAACTCGCATTCTGGCCGCCGCTCTGCAGGGACGTGTGTCCGCTCGAGTCGACGCTGAAGACCATGCCCGGCACGGTGTCGGCGAATTCGAGGAAGTTGCGCGTGATCTGCGGCACGGTCTGGATCTGGTGCAGCGAAATCGTGCTGCCTACTTCCGACGTCTTGACCTCGGTGAGGATCTGCGCGTTCACCACCACGCCTTCCATCGTCGTCGTCGTCATCGGGCCACCGGTCGCGGCAGCTTCGAGATCGATCGATGCGGTGGAGGCCACCGTGAGCGTCACGGTTTTTTCCGTTCCCGGTCCGGCATCGACCTGATACGTGCCCGGCGGCAAGCCGACGAGGACGAAGCTGCCGTCGGCGCTCGCATTGGTGCGACGCGTGCCGCCGGTGGCGATATTCTTCGCGGTGACGACGCTGCTCGCTGGCGCCTTGCCGCGCAGGGTGGCGTCGGCCGATTGTGCCCAGACCATGGACGGTCCGAGGGCGCCCGATGCGATGGCGGCGGTGATCAGCGATACGAGCAGCTTCTTTCTCATCAGCAACTGTCTTTTCATGTGCGCGCTCCCAAAAGAATCCCCATTGAATCGTTTTTTTTGCCGTGTATTCGGCGATTGCGTTGCTTCAACTACACGATCTTCGAACGACGATTTCGACACCGAGCGAGGCCGGCGCGGCAACGTCGTCGTCGGGTTGCTCGATCAGCGCCGCCAGTTCCTCCAGCGCACGACGCCCGAGGTCGGCAATGCGCACGCGCACCGTGGTCAGCGGCGGAGAGATGTAGCGCGCGATCGGAATGTCATCGAATCCGGTCAGGGCGATGTCGTCGGGGACGTTGATGCCTTGTTCGCCGAGCGCGAACAGGCAACCGATCGCCATCATGTCGTTCGCCGCGAAGATCGCCTGCGGAAGCGCGCCATTCGCGCGGATGTCCATGCCGGCTCGGTAGCCCGATTCTTCGCTGAAATTTCCGGGAAGCACCCACTCGTGCTGCGCAGGAAGGAGCTCGGCGAGCGCGTTGCGATAGCCGAGCAGGCGCTCGTCGGCGTCGAAATTGTTGGGCGGTCCGGCGATGAACGCGATGCGCCGATATCCGCGCTCGACGAGGTGGCGCATCATCGCGGTCGCGCCGCCGTAGTTGTCGATTGAAATCGCAGGGAAGTTGCCGCCCGAAACGCGCGTGTTCATCAGCACGGTGGGCAATCCCGGCGGCAGGTTGTCCGCGAGCATGTCCGCATCGGCGTGCGGCGACATGATCAGCAGGCCATCGACGCGTCCGCGCAGCGTACGCAAGACGTCTCCGGCTTCGGATGCCGATCCGTGCGAACTCGAGACGAGCAGATGAAGCCCGCGCGCGCGCGCCGCCGAATCCATGCCGCGGATCAGTTCGGAGAAGAACTCGCCGTGCAGGTCGGGCAGCACGGCGCCAATCGTGTGGGTTCGTTTCGTGATCAGGCTGCGCGCAGCGCCGTTGGGCATGTAGCGCATGCGCGTGGCGACCCCGAGGATCCGCTCGCGCGTGTCCTCAGCCATGTTCTTGTGGCCGTTGAGCGCACGTGAGACAGAGGCCACGGACACGCCGGCAGCCTTGGCCACGTCTTTTACAGTCACGCCCAATCCCACGCCCGCGCGCCCCTGCAGCGATGTAAACGTTTACATCATGCTCACAAGACATGCTGCTGTCATGTTGCGTTACAGCAGGACAAATTTTGGGAGATGGCTTATGTAAACGTTTTCAGCGACCTCATCGAACCGCCTGGATGCGGAGGTCGAATCACGGCGGCGCCGATCGATGCGCCACTTCGTCGGGACGCCTTTGCCTGTTCGGAATAGACATGCTGATCGCACGCACTTTTCGTCGCCTGCTGTTGTCGATGCCACGCTGGATATCGACCGGCATTTTCTTCTGTTCCCTGGCACACGCTGGAGCCGATGCGCTACCGCCGCGGTCGCAATGGCGGGCAAGCAGCTCGTCCGTGCAAACGTCGGCGATGGCCCCCGCGCTGGCGATCGACGGTGATGCGTCCACGCGCTGGGGCGGCGCGTTTTCAGCCAGTCACTGGCTGCAGATCGATCTGGGTCGTTCTTCGCGCATCGGCGGCGCCCTCATCCAGTGGGATAGCGGATTCGCTAGCGCATATTCCATTCAGGTGTCCGTCGATGGACACCAATGGCAGAGCGCATTTGAAACCACGGATTCGCGTGGTGGCATCGACGACGTATTTTTCCCCGTGGTGCAGGCGCGCTACGTGCGCCTGAGCAGTGCGCCGCGCACGGCCGACTGGGGCGTATCGGTGTTCGAGTTCGAACCGCTGGCAGAGCGCGATGCGCCGCGTGTGAGTGGCGTTGTCCCGACACCGGATCCCGCTGTCCTCTGGCGTTCGACACCGGCGCGAACACTCGCGCTCGCAGGCCGGAAAGCGGCCACGCAGGTACTCGATATCCACTTGCCGCGTGCGCTCGCCGTTGCCGGCCTCGAAGTCTTCTGGAGTTCGGCACCGCGCAACGCGCGGCTTGAAGCGCACGAAACATCAGGCCGGTGGATCACACTCGCGGATGACCCGATTGCGCCGGGAGAGAGTTCCTATCTTGCTGCAGCCGAGCCACACACGGTTGACCAGCTGCGCATGACGGTGCAATCCGCCGACGCTGCAGTGACGGCCATACGGCGGCTGCGATTGCTCACCCCGTCTCGCGTGATGACGCCGATGAAGCGCTACGAAATCGCTGCCGCGCGGGCGCATGCGGATCTGTTTCCGGCTTCCCTGCATGCGCAGCAGGTCTACTGGACAGCCGTCGGCGTGCCGGGTGGGCGACAGAAAAGCGTGTTCGACGAATGGGGCGATGTCGAAGCCTTCAAGGGAGCGCCGCTGCTGCAACCCGTCTGGCGCGACAGCTCGGGCACCACGGCGGCGGCCTATGCGAACACGATGACGCACAGCCTTCGCGACGGCTGGATGCCGATGCCCGCCGTGCAATGGTCGCCGATGCCGGGCCTGCAGTTGCGCAGCGAAGCGTTCACGACGACACAGGGCGGCAACCCCGTGACCCTGGTGCGTCATCGCCTGATCAACACCGGCGATCGACCGATGGAGGGACAGCTTTCGCTGCTCGTGCGGCCGATGCAGATGAGCCCGCCGTGGCAGAACGGCGGACTCTCGCCGATCCGCGATGTCGCAATCGAACGCAGCGAGGGTCGATCCGCCGTGCGTGTCAATGGACGGATCCTGCTCGAGGCGCTGACGTTGCCGGATGCGCAGGGCGCTTCCGCGTTCGGTGCGCATGGCGAGAACGAGATCACGCGGCATGCGGCCGATGGCACGGTGCCGGAATCGCTCGCCGCCCACGATGCCGATGGCCTTGCGGGCGCCGTGCTGTCGTACCGCGTGACGCTCGAAGCCGGCGCGCACCGCGACATCGTGGTCGCATTTCCGCTCGGCAAGGAACGCATCGATGCGACTGCGGTCAAGCCGCCCGACGCGCCCGCGATTGATCGCGACGAGCTGATGGGCGCGAAAAAGGACGCCGGTACCGCATTCGATGCGCAGGCCGATCGCGTTGCGCGGGAATGGAAATCGCGATTCGGTTCGATCGGGCTGTCGCTGCCGGATCGATCGCTTGTCGACATGTTGCGCGCGCAGGCCGCGTACATGCTGATCAACCAGTCAGGGCCTGCGATCCAGCCCGGCCCGCGCAACTACAACCGCTCCTTCATTCGCGACGGTTCCGCCACCGCCGCGGTATTGCTGCGCATGGGCATGGCGAAGACGTCGCGCGACTACCTGGAGTGGTACTCGGGACATGCGGTGCACGACAACGGACTCGTGTCGCCGATCCTCAATGACGACGGCACCGTGAATCGCGGATTCGGCTCCGACATCGAATTCGACAGCCAGGGAGAGTTCGTC
The DNA here is from genome assembly GCA_039921645.1 of Dokdonella sp. Classification (GTDB taxonomy): domain Bacteria; phylum Pseudomonadota; class Gammaproteobacteria; order Xanthomonadales; family Rhodanobacteraceae; genus Dokdonella_A. Next base: position 5,197 of record JBDSBK010000485.1, on the reverse strand, counting down.
TGGCTCGTCGCCGAAATCGCACGCCTTGATGGCGGCGCAGCGAGCGTGCGCGAGTACGCGCCGAAAGTGCGCCTGGCGCTGCAATTCCTGCAGCAACTGCGCGAGCGCACGCTTGCAGAGGGCTATCTGTCCGATCGCGAATCGCCGGAACGGTTCCGCGGCATCATCGCGCCGTCGATCAGCCATGAAGGCTATTCGACGCCGACGCACAGCTACTGGGACGACTACTGGGCCCTCAAGGGTTGGCACGATGGCGCATGGCTGGCCGAGCAATGGGGCGACGAGGAAATGGCGACGTGGGCGCGTGCTCAATATGTCGCACTGCGCGATTCGGTCGCGGCTTCCATCCGCTCGACGATGACGTGGAAAGCGACCGATTTCATTCCGTCGTCGGCCGACCTCGGCGATGGCGACCCGACCGGCGTTTCGATCGGGCTCGATCCCTGCGGGCAGCAGGATCTGATGCCGGCCGATGCACTCGCGCGCACGTTCTCACGCTATCTCGACGACGTGCGCAAGCGCGATCTGCCGGATGCGCTGTATGCGTACACGCCGTACGAGATGCGCAACGTGTTGACGTACGTGCATTTGAACCAGCCGTTGGCGGCCGAGGAGTTGTTGAACAACCTCTTGCGGCATCGCCGACCGCTGGAATGGCAGGTGCTCGCTGAAGTCGTGTATTCGGATCTGCGCCATGCGATCTATCTCGGTGACATGCCGCACACCTGGATCGGTTCCGAATATGCGCGTGCATTGTTCGGCATGTTGATGCACGAAGGCGATGACCGTTTGCAGTTGCTTCCGGGTACGCCGCCGTCGTGGATCGCGGGCGAAGGCCTCAAGGTCAGTGATTTGCCGACCGCCTACGGAAAATTGTCGATGTCGGCGCGCCAGACAGGTTCGGAGCTGCGCATCGAACTCGGCAACGGATTGCGCAGCGGTACTGCGCTGGAAGTGAGCTGGCCATCGCGGCAACGTCCGGTGCGCGTGTTGGTCGACGGCCAGATCCGCAGCGATTACGACGCCGAACGTATTCACATCGCACACCCGTTCCGGACGCTGATCGCGCAATGGCAATGAGCCGGGACGCCGTGTGCGTCCCACTTTCGACGGGTAGGCGGCCGTGCTCACCGAGTTGCGAACGGTGAGCGGGTCAACGGCCAGCGCGCGAGCTGCGGCCACGGCGATCGAGTACCGTCGATCAGAAATCCTTCTGTATGCCGACGTATAGGCCACGCCGTGGCCCGTACTGCGGCGCACCGACGCCGATACCCGAACCGTCCCGCAATTCGTAAACCTTGTCGGCGATGTTGATCGCGGCAAGACGAATGTCGAGCTTGCCGAGCGAGGGCAGATCGAATGCATGGCTCGCCGAAAGGTTGACCGTGTAGTACTGCGGCAGGTGGGCGCTGTTCGCAAAATCGGCGCGCAAGCCCGAGCCGTACAGGTAGTCGGCGCCAAAACGCGTGCCGTTCCAGGCGTAGCTGACGCCGCCCGATGAAGCGAGGCGCTGGTCGTGGTCGAGGTGGACCCAGTGCGTCGCGATGTAGTCCAGTTCGTCCTGCGCGAAGTTGTACTGACCGGTCGCTACCTGGGTGCCCTCCGCACGGCTCGACGAAAGGTTGAAGTAGGCCGACAGGTTTTCGTGATCGTAGTTGGCGGTCAGCTCGACGCCACGGACCTTGCCTTTTGCGTAGTTGAACGGAGAGAAGATCAGTGCGGCGCCGAACTGCCCTTCGTCGAGCAGGTGGGTGACCTTGCGGTAGTACGCATCGAGTCCGACCGTGAGGCCGGAGCCGACCTTCTGCGAGACACCGGCATCGAAGTAGTGCGAGCGCTCGGACAAGGTCTCGGCATTGACGTTCGTCGGCAGCGCATTCGTGGTGCCCTGGAACAGTGCGATGTCGCTCTGTGCAATGAGCTCGGCTGGCGGCGGCGTGAAGTAACGCGCATAACCCGCATGCAGTGTCGTCGTATCGGTCAGCTGGTACACAGCGCCAAGGCGCGGGCTCAACTGGCCCTCACTGACATAGGCGTCGACCTTGTCCGCGCGCACGCCGTAGTTGACGGTCAGCATGTCGCTGGCCTGCCATTCGTCCTGCACGTACAAGCCGTAGGTACGCGCGTCGATGTGAGCGGCGTTGTCGACGATGGTGATCGGCGTAGTGCCGGTCTGGTTGCCTTCGTCGTCGGCTGGGAAAACCAGCGAAGTATTGTTTGCGACGGGATGCTCCGCGCTGACATACAGTCCGTAGCGCAGCGTATGCGCATCGCCAAGCGCGTTGGAGAAATCCGCCTGCAGGGTATTCGCGCGATTGCTGCGATCGATACTGCCTGCGACGCCATTGAAGACGAGGTCGCCGATCGGATCGGGCTGGTAGTTCACGCGGGTGAAGCGCTGCCCGAACGAGATCTGGTAGTTGGTTTCGCCGAGCTTGCCTTGCAGCGCGAAGACGCCGAAGCGGGTTTGCTCGCGCTGGCGTTCGTCGAGGTTGCGCGAATCGAAGTCCGTGAGGTCGCCGAGTTGGAATGCCGCATCCTGGTTCGGGTTGTTCGGGATCTGAAAGCGATTGTTGGTCGTGCCGAACATGAAAGACAGGCGTGCGTCGTCGTTGACGAGGTACGACAGGTAGCCGAAGTTCTTGAACTGGTTGCTGCGATCGTGCAGTGCGTCTCGCGAAGGTGTCGGATTTTCGATGCCGACGTCGCTCTGCAGGAAGCTTGCGGTCACGAACCAGCTCCATGGCCCGTTGTTGCCGTATATCTCGGCATTCGGGTTGAACGTGCCGAATGACCCCGCGGTCAAGCCGATGCTGCCACCGCTTGAAGTCGCGCCCTTGCCGTCGTTGCCGGACTTCGTCGTGATGTCGACCACGCCGGCCGTGCGGTAACCGTACTGCGCGGGCAGCGCACCGGTAAGGAAAGACAGGTTGTCGATGAGCCGGACGTCCAGCGCCTGGCCGAAGCCGCTGATGCTTTCGGGAATGATCGTCCCATTGATGCGGTACTGCAGGTCGGCGTGGTCACCTCGGACGTGCAACTGCCCATACGAATCGTCGACGACGCCGGGCGCGCGCAGCAACAACTGGTTCAGCGAAGTCGCAGCGCCCAGCGGCAGTTGATCGATCGACTTGCGGTCGAAGATGTATTCGCTGCTGCCGACATCGGGCGATAGCTGGTTGCGTGCCTGATCGAGCTTGCCCGTCACGCTGACCGTACCGAGCGTGGTGTCGTCGGCGCCGGTTTTCTGTTTTGCGTTGCGTGATTCGCTGTCGCTCGATCCTGAATCGGCACCGTCAGCAGAGGACTCGGAATGCGTGTCGGCAAAAACCGCGCTGGGTGGGGCAAACGCAATGCCGATACAGAGGGCGAGGGCAGTCTTGTTCATGGGCATCCGATGGGTTTGGGAGGATTGAATTGTTATGTTATAATATAACTATCAATCGACGCAGTATCCGTGTCGGAAGTCATGCAGCGCGGTCGAACACTCGCTGTGGCAGTCGATCACCGTTCATTGGTTATGTTATAACGTCTATATAAGCACTCATGAAAACCACGCATTCCAGCCCCTCGTTGTTTGCACGACTGGCCGACCGTTTCGGCGCTACGGCATCGTTCCTGTGCGCCGTGCATTGCGCCTTGTTGCCACTGGTCATCGCCGCGCTTCCCGCACTTGGACTCGGTTTTCTCGCCGACCATCGTTACGAGCGCGCGTTCATCGCGTTTGCGAGCTTGCTTGCGCTCACGACGCTGATCGTCGGATTCCGGCGCCATCAGCGATTTGCCGCGTTCTGGTTTCTCGCGCCGGGCATCTGCTTGCTGTTTGCCGGCATCGTGGTCGATTTCGAGCATGCATCGATCCTGCACGCAATGCTGGTGGCGCTCGGCGGGACGCTGGTGACATGCGCGCACCTGACCAATCTGCGTCTCGCGCACGGGCACGTGCACAACGCAGCCTGCGGTCACTGAAGCTCGCCAAGCGTGCCGTTTTGCTGCGCCGATCTTCGTGCTGCCGCTGCGTGATTGTGTAACTGCGGCGGCGCTGCCTAGCATGCCGCTCGATCCTGCTGAAGCCGCCTTCCACACGATGACTCACGATCACGATCATTCGCATGCGCATGGCCATGCTCGAGTGGATGCACGCGCGAACCCGGACGCGCGCCGCGAGCTGCGCCTGCTGGCCGCTTTCGCACTCACCACGTGTGCGCTTTTTGCAGAGGCGATTGGCGGCTGGCTTTCCGGATCGCTTGCGCTGCTCGCCGATGCCGGGCACATGCTCGTCGATGCCGCCGCCCTGTTGTTCGCCTGGCTCGGCGTTCGCTATGCCCGCCGTCCGGCCGATGCATTGCGCAGCTTTGGCTATGCGCGAATGGAGGTGCTCGTGGCCTACAGCAATGCGCTGGTGCAATTCGTGCTCGTTGCCTGGATCGTCGTGGAAGCGTTGCTGCGCCTGCGCGATCCGCACTCGATCCTGTCGGGAACGATGCTGGTGGTTGCAATCGCCGGCCTGCTCGTCAACACGATCGTGCTGCTTGCGCTGTCCGGCCACGATCATCACGACCTCAACACGGCGAGTGCGCGACTGCATGTGCTCGGCGACATGTTCGGCTCGATCGGTGCGATTGCAGCAGCGTTGCTCATTCGCTGGCTCGGTTGGCTGTGGGCGGATCCTGCCGTCTCGATCCTGGTTTCGGTGCTGATCCTTGCCAGCGCGTGGCGGCTGCTTCGTCGCTCCGCGCATATCCTGCTCGAGGGCGCACCGGAGGGCATCGATGCGGAACGCGTGGTCGCCGCGCTCAGGCACGAGGCGCGTGGGGTCAGCGACGTGCATCACGTGCATGTATGGCAGCTCGCCGGCGGTTATCACGTCGCGACACTGCACGCGCGTCTGCTCGAGGACGCCGACGCCGATGAAGCGATTGCCTCGATTCGCGCAGTCCTGCGCGATCGCTTCAGCGTCGAGCACGCGACGGTGCAACTGGAACGGTTGGAGTGCGCCGACGCTCATTGCGGCCAGTAAGAAGGCCTGCTGCGTCGATTCGCCGGGTTGTGTGCGTGCGCCAGGTCGCATCAATTGTGACGCGATTCTTGCATAGGGCCCGCAGACTGCTATCCTGCGCGCCCGCAACAATCACACATTGAAGAGCAGTCATGGGCAGAGGCGACCGCAAGACCAAGAAAGGCAAGATTTCGATCC
>JBDSBK010000484.1:0-4145 GCA_039921645.1 Dokdonella sp. | reverse complement strand
GATGCGGTGTTGCCCGACACCGGCGTCGGCCTGGAACTCGAACGCCGACTTGCACCGATCTTCATCCGCGGCGAGAAGTACGGTACGCGCGCCAGCACGCTGGTCGCGCGCGCCGCTGATGGTTCATTGATCCTGCGCGAGCGGCGTTTCGGGCCGACGCCGGATGCAAACGGTACGTCACGCTGGCAGGCCGACGCCGGGCAACGCTTCCATTCGGCGCCGGCCGCTTCCGAGAACTGATCGGCCGTTCAGCGCGCTGCCGGGCGAGTACTCAGGTACTGCGGGCGCGAACGGTCCGGCTGCATCGTTTGCAACCGAACCGCGCGATCCTTCATTCACCACGACGAGCGATTCAACTCACGCAGCCGGCCACAGCCACGCAAACGTCGCGGCCGTGATCAGCGCATAGATCACGCCGTCGATGACGTATTTGATCGTGCTGCCCCAGGGGTGTCCCCACCAGATTGCGTTCGGAATCGAGCCGAACGCATAGCCCAGCAGCGCCGCGAGTCCAATCAGGTGGAACACGTGCGCGAACGGAGCGCCCGCGGGCAGCGCGTGCACGCTGAGCAGCGCGCAGAACACGGAAACCACGGCGCAGAATCCGAACCACTGCCCGAGGTAGGCACCCATGTTCATCATGCCGTTCGGGCGCACGAAGATATGGGCGTTCGGACCCTGCCGGAATTTTTCCTGCATCTGCGGGTCCTTCATTTTCTCGGGGACGCAAAACGGCAGGTGATACATGCCGGGGCCCGTCGTTCCCTTGCGTATCGCCGCGCGCACCTCATCCTCGTTGGAGAACGCGCGGTAATCGGGTGCATGCCAGAATTTCAGCAACATGTTGAACAGACTGCTCGCGAAGAACACGAATACCGCGGAAAGCACGATCGGAAGCCAGAGCTGGGCGAGCGAAAGCATGGCGAACTCCTTGGGTTGGGTTGTGTTGTCTTGGGCGCAGTGATCGGGCGCGATCCATCAAGAGTGCGCCAGAATCGTTTTTCAGTCTTCCTCGACGCGCGGCTTGTACGCTTCGGTCAGCTGCTTCTGCACCGGTAGCGGCACCGGCTCGTAGTGGCTGAATTCGATCGCGTAGCGACCCTGGCCGCCCGTCATCGCCTTGAGTTCGGTCTGGTAGTCGGCCACTTCGGCGAGTGGCACCTGCGCCTTGATGATGATTTCACCGCCGCGCAATGAATCGGTGCCGTTGATGCGCGCACGTTTCGATGAGAGACCGCCGGTGACATCGCCCATGTGCGCGTTCGGCACGTAAACGTCGAGGTTGACGATCGGCTCGAGCACCTGCGGACGCGCCTTGGTGATCGCATCGAGGAACGCTTTCTTTCCGGCGCTGACGAACGCCACTTCCTTCGAATCGACCGGGTGGTACTTGCCGTCGTAGACGATCACGCGCACGTCCTGCAACTGGTAGCCGGCGATCGCGCCGTGTTCCAGCACCTGACGCACGCCTTTCTCGATCGCGGGCAGGAACTGACCCGGAATCGTGCCGCCCTTGACCTCGTCGGCGAACTCGAAGCCGCCACCGCGGGGCAATGGTTCGATGCGCAAAAATACCTCGCCGAATTGACCCGCGCCGCCGGTCTGCTTCTTGTGGCGATGATGGCCCTCGGCGGTCGCGCCAACGGTTTCGCGATAGGCGATGCGCGGCGGTCGTGTCGTGACTTCGACGCCGTAACGCTCCTTCATGCGTTCGAGCATCAGCTTCAGATGCAGGTCGGAAAGGCCGCGGATGATCGTTTCGTTGAGTTCCTTGCTGTGCTCGATGCGAAAGCACGGGTCTTCTTCGCCGAGTCGCGTCAGCGCCGAGCTCAGCTTCTGCTCCTGCCCCTTGTGCGCCGGTTCGACCGCGAGCCCGAACATCGGCATCGGGAAATCCAAAGGCTTCAGATGGATCTGGTCCTCGTCGTGCGAGTCGTGCAGCACGGCATCGAAATGGATTTCCTCGATCTTCGCGATCGCGGCGATATCGCCGGGAATTGCCTGCTCGATCTCCACGTGTTCCTTGCCCTTCAGCCGGAACAGATGGCCGACCTTGAACGGCTTCTTGCCATCGTCGACGAACAGCTGGGTGTCTTTCTTCACCGTGCCCTGGTAGACGCGGAACACGCTGAGCTTGCCGACGAACGGATCGTTGACGATCTTGAACACATCGGCGATCACATGCTCGTTTGGGTCGGGGATCGCGAGGATCGATTGCGCATTCGCGCCGACGCCTTTCTCGAACGGCTGCGGATTGCCTTCCTTTGGATTCGGCAGCAATTTGCCCGCGAAATTGATGAATTCCTTGATGCCGACACCGCTGCGCGCGGAGACGAAGCAGATCGGCACCAGGTGGCCCTCGCGCAGGCACTGCTCGAACGCGTCGTGCAGTTCCTGACCGGACAGGCCCGACTCCCCGTCGTCGAGATAGTGACCCATCACGCTCTCGTTGATCTCGACGACCTGGTCGATGATGTGCTGGTGTGCACCGGCGACCGATGAAAAATCCGATTCGCCCGTGGGCTGGAAAAAGCAGTCGACGACCGCGCTGCCGTTCTTCGCCGGCAGGTTGACCGGCAGGCATTCCTTGCCGAATTCGTCGCGCAGCGATTCGACGATGCCTTCGAGGTCGATGCCGTCGTGATCGATCTTGTTGACGATCAGCACGCGGCACAGGTTGCGCTGTTTGGCGCGATCCATCAGGCGTCGCGTCGAGTGCGCGATGCCGGTAACCGCGTCGACGACGATCGCGCAGGTCTCGACGGCGGCGAGCGCGGACAGTGTCGGCCCGCGGAAGTCCGGAAATCCAGGCGTGTCGATGAGGTTGATGTGGATATCGCCGCTGTCGATCGAGGCGATCGACGCCGCCATCGAATGCTTGCGCTCCTTTTCCATCGGATCGTGATCGGACACGGTGCTGCCGCGCTCGATCGTGCCTGCCGTCTGGATTGCGCCGCCGGCATGCAGCAGGGCTTCGAACAACGTTGTTTTGCCGGCGCTCGCATGGCCTGCGAGTGCAATATTGCGGATGCCATCGGTGGTGTACGACATGACGAAGGACCTCCCATCACAAAGTGGGCGAGGCCGTCATGGTCGTCCGTGCGGCGGAATGGGCCGGACGAGCGAGATGCCACGAAGGACGGTCATGGCGGAGAGGCGGCGCATTCCGGACATCGGACACGCCAGCCGACATAGACTTGTCTTATCGGCTGGCGGGGTCAAGCGGCAATGCAGGACAAGTTCATCGGAGCGGGCCCGATCGTTTGCGTGCACGGCGCGGGCGCCGGCGGCTGGGAGTGGGGCATCTGGGCGCGCATGTTCAACGTCCACGGCTTCGACGTGATGGCGCCGGATCTCATGCCGGTGACGGCAGGCCTTGCCGCCACGCAATTTGCCGACTATCGCGCGCAGGTCGTCGCCTGGTGCGCGGCGTCGCCTGGAAAGTCGATCCTGGCAGGCGCCAGTCTCGGTGGCCTGCTCGCGCTCTCCGCGGCGGCCGAGGTCGAGCCGATGGCGCTGGTGCTGGTCAACCCGGTCCCGCCGCGAGGGATTGCCGGCATGCGGACGCGGACCTGGCTTCCCGTCGTGACCTGGTCGCGCGATCGTTCCCTGACCGGGACCCGGGGCGCCATGCCGGATTCGGACGATGGCGCCCGCATGTATGCGTACCGGCGCTGGCGCGATGAATCCGGCGCCGTGCTCGATGCAGCGCAAACCGGCATCGACTGCAGCGTGCCGGGTTGCCCGATCCTGGTCCTCACCAGCGCCGACGACAAGGACGTGCCGCCGGCAACGAGTCGTGCGCTTGCCACCTGGCTCGGTGCGGATTTCGAGCTCGTGCAACAGGCAAGCCACGTCGGACCGTTGCTCGGCCGCGACGCACCCTCTGCGGCGGAGCGCGTCTGCGGCTGGCTGCAGCGTCGGGTTCCTGCACGGATTTAACTGCGTCTTAGCGCGGGATCGTTATCCTCGCGCGCCCGCCTTTTGTCCCGGTCCTTGATGCCGCAGCACCCATCCACGTCGTCGTCGCTGCCGCCCGCTTCGCGTCGCGCGAGCCCATCGTCGTTGAGCGAACCGGGTTTTCTGCGCTTTCGCACGGATCAGTTGCCCTGGCAACGCAGCCTGCGCTGGAGCAAGCCGGAGCG
>JBDSBK010000483.1:0-4343 GCA_039921645.1 Dokdonella sp. | reverse complement strand
CTTGTTCAAACCCACGTCCAGAAACAGACGCTCGGCCATTTCCGCCTTGGTCAACGCCATCCTACCCTCGCAACTTCGCCTTGCAACCCGTCTCCAGAGCAGCGACCGCGAGAGTCACGCAACGATCTGCGTCCTGGTCCGTAAGGGTGCGGTAACGGTCCTGTAAAATCAAGCCCATAGCGAGGCTTTTGATTCCTGCCCCGAGGTTGGCTCCAGCGTAGCGGTCGAACAAAACGATGTCTGTCAAGGTTTCGCCAACGGCATCACGAATCGCCGCTTCCACCTGGGCATACGCAACTCCTTCCGGCAGCTCGAACGAAAGGTCGCGACGCACCGACGGATAGCGCGAGACCGCCATGGCCCTGGGCAGCGGACGGGCGGCGATCAGGTCGACATCCAGTTCGAACAGGAAGACATCGTCTTCGATATCGAGCATGCGAGCCAGATCAGGATGCAGGGCGCCGAGGTAGCCGACCTGTTTTCCAGCGCGATACAGGCAGGCCGCCTGGCCCGGATGCAGGTACGCAAGCTCGGTTGCACGCCAATGGAAGTCGCCGGATACATTGGTCAGGGCGAGCATGGATTCGACGTCACCCTTTACATCATAGAAATCGAGCGCGCGATTCGCCTCGCCCCACTGTTCTGCGGACGCGCGGCCGCAGGCAACGCCGGCCATGCGCAAGGTTTCAGGAACGCCCTCGCGGAACACGTTACCGACTTCGAACAGGCGCACGCGTTCCTGCTGGCGACGTCGATTCGCAGCCAGTGCAGCGACAAGACCAGGCAGCAGCGACGTGCGCATCACGCCCAGCTCGGCGGACAGTGGATTTGAAAGCGCGATCGAACCCACATCGAGCTGCCACTGCTTGAGCAGGTCCGCGGCTACGAATGCGTAGCAGACCGCTTCGACATAGTCGCGTGCTATCAGGTGCGTACGCAGGCGACCGGTTTCGAGCACCGCTTCCGGCAACACGGGTGCGAGCAGATCGCCGCGCGGTGCGCGCGTCGGCACGCGTTCGTAACCGTATACGCGTACGACTTCCTCGATCAGGTCTTCCTCGATCGAAAGGTCGAAACGCCAGCTCGGCGGCGTTGCACGCCAACCTTCGGGCGTCGACTCGACCGTCATGCCCAATGCAGCAAGGATCCGCGCCACTTCGGCATCAGCCACGTCGAGGTCGAGCAAGCGCGCGAGGCGTGTGCGGCGCAAACTGATCGGCAAACGCTGCAGCAGCGCATCGGGCTGAACCGCTTCCACGACCGGGCCGGCATGGCCGCCCGCGATTTCAACGAGCAGCGAACTCGCGCGCTCGAGTGCGATCAGGGGCAGTTCCGGGTCGACACCGCGTTCGAATCGGTGCGAGCCATCGGTATGCAGGCCGAGCTTGCGCGACCGGCCCATGATCGCCGCCGGCGCGAAATGTGCGCTTTCAAGAAACACGTTGCGCGTTGCATCGGTGACGCGCGACTCGTAACCACCCATCACGCCAGCCAGCGCAAGCGCCTTCGCCTCGTCCGCGATCACCAGAAAATCTTCGCCGAGAACGTGCTTGCTGCCGTCAAGCAACGTCAATTCTTCGCGTGATTCGGCATGGCGTACGACGATGTCGCCACTGATCTTGTCGTTGTCGAACGCGTGCAATGGCTGACCGAGTTCGAGCATGACCAGATTGGTCACGTCGACGATCGCGCTTATCGGACGCAGGCCGCTGCGACGCAGGCGTTCGGCGAGCCAGAACGGGCTCTTCGCCGTTGCATCGATGCCTTCGATCACGCGACCGAAATAACGCGGACAGTCCGCTCCGGCACGGAGCCGCACTGCGCGCACGGCCTTGCTGGAAATTGCGACCACACTCTTCGATGGCGCTCGCAACGTGGTTCCGAACAACGCGGCAGCATCGCGCGCAAGGCCGTAAACACTGAGGCAGTCCGGACGATTCGGCGTCAACTTGATCTCGATGCTCGCGTCGGGCAGACCGAGATATTTCGAGAGTGCCGCACCGATCGGCGCGTCGCCCGGCAATTCCATCAGGCCAGAGGCATCCACGTCGATTCCGAGTTCCTTGGCCGAACACAACATGCCATTCGATTCAACACCGCGCAGGGTCGCTTTCTTGATCTCGACGCCGTTGGGCATCTTCATGCCGATCGTCGCCAGCGGCGCCTTCAGACCAAGACGCGCATTCGGTGCGCCGCAGACGATCGTAAGCGGATCGCCGTGACCGATCGCGACCTGGCAGACACGTAATTTGTCGGCATTTGGATGCGGTTCGCAGGCAACGATCTCGCCGATGACGACGCCATCGAGGGCGGCACCGAGAGGCTCGACGCCCTCGACTTCCAGACCCGCCATGGTCAGCCGGTGCATCAATGCGTCGCTATCGACCGGAATGTCGACGAGCTCGCGCAGCCAGTTTTCGCTGAATTTCATTTCTTGCCTATTCCTTTGCTTGTCGCTCGGGTGAACACCCGACACGACCCTTCGCTCGCCGCCCGGATATTCTCCGGCAAGGACGGATGGAGATCACGCAAACTGACGCAGGAACCTGAGGTCGTTCTCGAAGAACTGGCGCAGGTCGTTTACGCCGTAACGCAGCATCGCGAAGCGCTCGCCGCCCATGCCGAACGCGAAGCCGGTGTAGCGCTCCGGATCGATATTGCAGGCGCGCAGCACGTTCGGGTGCACCATGCCGCAGCCGAGTACTTCCAGCCACGCGCTGGTGCCGTCCTCGCGATCCCAGCGGATGTCGACTTCGGCACCGGGTTCGACGAACGGGAAATAGCTCGGGCGAAAACGCATCTCGAAATCGCGCTCGAAGAACGCGCGCACGAATTCGGCGAGCGTTCCCTTGAGATCGGCGAAGCTCACGTCCTCGCCGACGAGCAGACCTTCGATCTGATGGAACATCGGCGAGTGGGTCTGGTCCGAATCGCTGCGATAGACCTTGCCGACCGAAATTACGCGGATCGGCGGCTTGCGCTCCAGCGCAGCCCGGATCTGCACCGGCGAAGTATGCGTGCGCAGCAGGCGGCCGTCCGGAAACCAGAAGGTGTCGTGCATCGTGCGCGCCGGATGGTCCGGTGGAAAATTCAACGCTTCGAAATTGTGCCAGTCGTCCTCGATCTCGGGACCGTCGGCGAGTTCGTAACCCAGGCGCGCGAAAATCTCGATCGCGCGATCGAGCGTGCGCGTGATCGGATGCAGACCACCGCGTTCGGCGCGTCGACCGGGTAACGTCACATCGATGCGTTCCGCGGCGAGGCGACGATCGAGTTCGATTTTCTCCAGCGTCGCCTTGCGTGCCGAGATCGCGTCGGCTATGCGTTCCTTGCCACGATTGACCTCGGCGCCGCGCAGTTTGCGTTCGTCCGGCGGCAATGCACCCAGTTGCTTGAGTTGTTCGGTGATGCTGCCGGACTTGCCGAGCACGGCGACGCGCAACGCTTCCAGCGCGTCGCTGGATGTCGCTGCCGCGATGTCGGCGAGCGCCTGCGTGGTGAGTTGTTCGATATCACTCATCTGAAATCCTTGCCCTGCTTCACGGCGCGCTCATTCAAGGCTCACCTGGCGACAGATTCTTGGCGGGCAGCGAGTCTGTCCGCCCCGAATGCATGCGACAAAAACAAAAATGGGGAAGGACTCGTGCCCTTCCCCACTAATTGCAGCGCGAGGTCACCGGCGTGCCGGCGACCTGCAATCGCTCTCTTCAGGCAGCGCGACCGCCCTTCTTTTCCTGCTTGGCCGGCGTCGCGGCAGTACCGAGAGCTGCCTTGGCCTTCTCCGCCAGCGCACCGAACGCCTTGATGTCGTGCACGGCGATATCGGCGAGCACCTTGCGGTCGACCGTGATGCCGGACTTCATCAGGCCGTTGATCATGCGGCTGTAGGACAGGCCGAACATGCGCGCACCCGCGTTGATGCGCACGATCCACAGGCTGCGGAAATTGCGCTTCTTCTGCTTGCGACCGATATAGGCGTACTGGTGCGCCTTGGTGACGGCCTGCTTCGCGACGCGATAGACCTTGCGACGCGCGTTGTAGTAGCCCTTGGCCTTGCCAAGGAGCTTCTTGTGACGACGGTGGGCGGTGACGCCACGTTTTACTCGTGCCATGTCTCGTCCTCCTTATGCGTACGGCAGCATGCGGGCGACGCGACCTGCGTCTTCCGCGCGCACGTGATTGGTCGCACGAAGGCCGCGCTTACGCTTGGTCGACTTCTTCGTGAGGATGTGGCTCTTGAACGCGTGTCCGCACTTGAACTTGCCGGACGCCGTCTTGCGGAACCGCTTTGCAGCGGCCCGATTGGTTTTCATCTTGGGCATGACGCTTTCCTTTGGTTGACT
>JBDSBK010000482.1:0-4966 GCA_039921645.1 Dokdonella sp. | reverse complement strand
ACGCCGCGTTGCCCCACGCGAGCGCTTCCGGCAAGCTAGTGTGCTTCGCGTCCCGAGAGAAGCCGCCCAACCGTGCGCTCGATCCCCCATCCCCTGCCCGGGCGACGCCTGCTGGCGCTCGCCATCGCGAACATCCTGCTCGTCATCACGCTGACGCCGGCCGCCCAAGCGGCCGACGACGACGCGCCGGCCTGCGCCGCCGGCGTCCTCAAGTGCCCCAAGAAGCCCGTCAGCTTCGACATGTGCGGCAAGAACGACCTGCTCGATTTCTACGTGCCCGGCCTGCCGACCGAGGGCGATCGCAGCAAATCACCGCGCGACGCGAGCGCAGCAAAAGTGACGAGTCCGGACAAAGTCCATTACACGCTCGAAGGCCAGGCGCAAATCAGGCAGCTGGATCTGTTCCTGCACGCGGACAAGATCACCTACGACAGCGAGACCACCGACTACAGCACCGAAGGCCATGTGACCTATCAGGATCGCAGCCTGCTGCTTTCGGCCAATCGCGCCAAAGGCAACGCCGATCTCGACCAGTGCACACTCGACGACGTGCGTTACCAACTGCTCGGCGCGCGCGGCAACGGCGTCGCCACCGTGGCGGTGATGGACGACCCCGATCATGCACGGCTCACCAACGCGACCTATTCGACCTGCGACGTCGCGAACCAGCAATGGGCATTCAGCGCGCGCGACATGGACATCGATCGCGCCGAAGGCCTCGTGCGTGCGCACAACGTGACATTCCGCATCCACAATGTGCCGGTATTCTGGCTTCCCTACGCACGCTTTTCTCTCGACGACCGGCGCGAAAGCGGCTTCCTGTTCCCGAGCGTCGGTTACAGCGAGCGCCGCGGTTTCGATTTCACGCTGCCGTACTACCTAAATCTCGCGCCGAACTACGACGCGACGATCCTGCCGCGCCTGATGACCGATCGCGGCGTGATGCTCGGCGGTGAATTCCGCTACCTCAGCGACAGCAGCAAGGGCACCTTCACCGCCGAAGTGATGCCACACGACAACAAGGTCGGCGACGAGGAGCGCGACTACGCGACCTCGCTGCCGGACAGCCGCTGGTTGTACCGCATTCAGGACACGACCGCGTTCAACGCGAACTGGATCGCTGCCGTCGACGTGAATCGCGTTTCCGACGATCGCTACTTCGAGGACTTCGGTCGCGGCCTGTACAGCTCGGCGGTCAGCTTCCTGCCATCGAACGCCTACCTCATCGGACGCGGCGACTGGTGGAACGCAAGCTTCGGCGGCGACGCATACCAGATCACCGATCCGACCCTCAGCGATCAGTTCGAGCCATATCGTCGACTGCCGCGCGCGACCTTCAATGCCGAGCATGCGCTGCTCGGCGACTTCAACGCAGGCGTCAGCTCGGAGTTCGTCGCGTTCTCGAAGAACGACGCGATCGAAGGCCAGCGCCTCGACCTGTTCCCGTATATCGCCTACCCGATCGAAACCGCTTCGTATTTCCTGCGTCCGCAATTGGGTTATCGCTTCACCACCTACAGCCTCGACCATGTCGACCGTGCGCAGGACGCGTTGCTGACGACCCGGCATCCGAATCGTGGCGTGCCGGTGTTCAGCCTCGACACGGGCCTCGTGTTCGAGCGCGACATGCATTTCGGCGACGAGTCCTGGACACAAACGCTGGAGCCACGCGCGTATTACCTGCGCGTACCGTACCGCGACCAGAGCGACCTTCCCGTCTTCGACACGCAGGAAATTCCGTTCAGCTTCGGCGAGCTGTTCCGCAGCAACCGCTTCGTCGGCGCAGATCGACAGATGGATGCGAACAATTTGTCGCTCGCCGTGACCACGCGCTTCCTCGACGACGCAAGCGGCACGGAACGCGTGTCGGCGAGCATCGGCGAGATCCGCTATTTCGACGACCAGCGCGTGCAGCTGCCGGGTTTGCCGCCGACCGATTTCGGCGGATCCGCGTATGCCGGCGAGATCGACCTGCACCTGAACGACCGTTGGCGCGTGGTGCTCGACCAGCAATGGAATCCGAACACCCATCAAACGGATCTCTCCACGTTCACGCTGCAGAATCGCTTCGGCGACAACGGCATCGTGAATGCGTCATACCGCTATCGCCGTGATTTCCTCGAACAGGTGGACCTCTCCGCCGCGCTGCCGATCACCCCGAGCTGGCGCGTGATTGCCCGCGAGAACTATGCGCTGAACGATCCATTGGCTGTGGCTACCGATCCGCGCGGCAAGGACGGGCGCACGCTGGAGAGTTTCATCGGCATCGAACACGACACCTGCTGCATCGCCTGGCGCCTGATTGCGCGACGCTGGATCCACAACATCGAAGGCGATTCCGACAACGCGATCTTCTTCGAGCTGGAATTCAAGGGCGTCGGCTCGATCGGGCAGAAAACGGACACCTTCTTGCGCCGTGGTATTCTTGGCTATCAATGAGTTGGCAAAAAGGGGACGGAGGCAATTTCCTGATCGATGCCCGAGACCCGGTGCTCGGTCGACGGGAAATTGCCTCTGTCCCCTTTTTTGCTGAACCGATTCGCAAACGGCTGGTCTCAAGGTGCCTGGCGCACCGGAATATTCGGAAAATCCCCCAATGAAGTCATTCCTCGTTGCACTGACCCTGGCCCTGCTCGTTCCGATGGCAGCGCCCGCGCAGACCGTTACTCCGCTGTCGCTGGACCGCATCGTCGCGGTCGTCGACGAAGACGTGGTGCTGCAGAGCGAACTCGATCGCGACATCAACCGCGTGACCACGCAGTTCGCAAAAAACCCGCAGCAATTGCCGCCGCGCGATGTACTCGAGCGTCAGCTGCTCGATCGCCTCGTGCTGCAGAAGTTGCAGGTGGCGCGCGCTGACTCGACTGGTGTCAAGGTTGCCGATGCGGAAGTGGACCAGGCGCTCGCGCAGATCGCCAAGCAGAACAACATGGAAATCAGCCAGCTGCGCGGCGCCATCACCCAGCAGGGTCTGGATTACGAGCAGTTCCGCAAAGGCGTACGCGAGCAGTTGATCGTGCAGCGGCTGCGCCAGCGTGTTGCGCAAAGCCGCGTGCATGTCAGCGATGCCGAAATCGAAAGCATGATCAAGAACGGCGGCCTCAACAAAGGCCAGATGCACCTGGGCTACATCGTGATCAACGTGCCCGATGGCGCGACGCCTGAGCAAGTCGACGTTGCGCGCGCGAAAGCCGACGAGGCGAAGAAGAAGGTCGACGACGGCATGGATTTCGCCGCCGCGGCGATCCGCTATTCCAACGCGGAAAACGCACTGCAGGGCGGCGACCTCGGCTGGCGCGGCCGCGACGAACTGCCGCCGGCGATGGTCGATATTGCCGACAAGCTCGCTGACGGCGCGGTTTCGACGCCGATCCGTGGTCCCAACGGTTTCCACATCATCAAGATGATGGGCAAGCGCGACAGCGGCAGTGGCGAGCAGATGGTCACGGAGACGCATGCGCGCCACATCCTGGTCAAGATCACCGAGCTGACGTCCAGCGAGCAGGCGCAGAAGAAGCTCGCCGCGGCGCGTCAACGCATCGTTGCCGGAGAAGAATTCGAAAAGGCCGCGAAGGACACCTCCGAAGACGACGCGACGGCGCGCCTCGGCGGCGACCTCGGCTGGTTCTCGGGCGACGCCTATGGACCGCGCGTCGCCGAGACACTCAAGGACATGAAGAAGGGCGAGATTTCGCAACCTTTCCAGACCGAAGCGGGCTGGCACATCGTGCAACTCGTCGACACGCGCAGCACCGACAAATCCGGCGAGCTGCAGCGCGACCAGGCCAAGAACGCGCTGTTCCAGCGCAAGGCCGAGGACGAGTACCAGGCCTTCCTGCGCCAGATCCGCAGCGAAGCCTATGTCGACATTCGCCTGCCCGCCGCCAGCGCAGCGGCCCCCAGCGCGCCGTAACCGATATCAATGCAACGCGTTCATCGTCGTTCCCGCGTGCCGCCACGGGCGCCGCGCGGGAATGACGCGGATGCGTCGGCATTCTCGCAAGGCGACCGCCGCGCATGCGAAATGAAGAAGCCACGCCCGCCCCGCCGCTTCCGCGCCTCGCACTGACCGCGGGCGAACCTGCGGGCATCGGGCCCGAGCTGATCGCAAAGCTTGCCGCAAGCGATATCGCGGCCGACCTCATCGCCGTCGCCGATCCGCAACTGCTCGCTGCTGCCGCACGCGCGGCCGGCATCGACGTGCGCGTCACCCGCTACGATCCCGCCGTCATCGTGAGCACGCGCGCACCGGGCAGCCTGCGCGTCGCTGAGATGTCGTTGTGCGCGCCGACAACACCGGGCACGCTCGATCCACGCAATGCACCGTATGTCCTCGCAACGCTGGCACGCGCGGCGGATGGCGCGAGCAGTGGCGAGTTCGACGCGATCGTGACCGCACCGGTGCACAAGGGCGTGATCAACGACGCCGGCATTCCATTTACCGGTCACACCGAGTTCTTCGCACAGCGCGCCGGCTGCGACGTCCTGATGATGCTCAGCGCACCCGGCGGCGGCCGTGACGGCGGCGATCTGCGCGTCGCGCTCGCGACCACGCACTTGCCGCTGTCGAAGGTAGCGGCCGCCATCACGCGCGTCGGCCTCGTGCGTTGCCTGCGCATCCTCTGCGACGACCTGATCGCACGTTTCGGCATCGCCGCACCACGCATTGCAGTGCTCGGGCTCAATCCGCATGCGGGCGAAGGCGGCCATCTCGGGCGCGAGGAAATCGACGAGATCGCGCCCGCGATCGTTCAGTTGCGGGCCGCCGGTTTCGATGTGCAGGGTCCGATCCCGGCCGATACCGCTTTCGTGCCCTCACAATTGCAGCGTTACGACGCGGTGCTTGCGATGTACCACGACCAGGGCTTGCCGGTGCTCAAGCACGCCGGCTTCGGTCATGCCGTGAACATCACGCTGGGGTTGCCGTATATCCGCACGTCGGTCGACCACGGCACCGCGCTCGATC
>JBDSBK010000481.1:0-5310 GCA_039921645.1 Dokdonella sp. | reverse complement strand
GCGCGAACAGGCAGACGCAACATGCGGAAAACGTGCGCGACTTCCTCGTGTCCGTATTCGATGCGGCGCAGGCGGATGTCCCGCGCGACCGTCGGCCGACCGTCGAGCAACTCGTCGACGATGCCGGGGACAAGTTGCTGCGCGATTCGAAGCTCGCTGGCGATACCCGTGTCGAACTGCTGCTCGCGTTGGCAAAAGTCAGCGGCGCGATCGGCGCCCCCGAGCGCGAGCACGCGCTGCTCGATCGCGCGACGGCCGACCTTGACCAGATGGCCGCGCCGTCAAACGACGTACGCCTGCGCGTGCGCGTGTTGCGCGCGAGCGCTTACGTTGCGCAGGCCAGGACGACCGAAGCCATTGCGCTGCTTGGTCCGGTACGTGCATCGCTGGTCGCGCGCGGTGGCGCCGATGCGGTGGAAGCGCTTCTCGTGCTCGAGGACGCGCTGTCAGGCGCAAATCGCAGCGACGAGGCGCAGGCCGTCGCGGCTGATGCGCGTGCGCTCGCCGAGCGCGCCGAGAATGGGCGTGAGTTGTTGCTGCTGCGTGTCGATGCGGCACGCGCGCGTCATCTCATCGGTGTGCAGAAGTTTGCGGACGGACTGGCGCTTGCGGAAGCGGCATGGACGCGCTGGAAGTCGCAACCCGACACGCCGCGCGAGGCGATCGATCTGCTGTCATCGATCGCGCTTGCCGCAGAGTTCAGCGGCAACCTGCAACGCGCCGACGCCGCCTATCGGGAAGCGATAGCGGTTGCCGAAAGGCTCTACGTGCGGCCGCATCCTGACGTCGCGTCGACGGTCGGCATCTACGGCAGCTTCCTCGTTGCGATGGCGCGTTACGAGGAAGCCGATCCCTACATCGTGCGCGCGCTCGCGATGCGCCGATCGCTTTTGGGCGACGCGCATCCGGACACGCTCAACTCGCTCGCCGCGCTTGGCCGCCTGCGTTCGGGGCAGGTGCGGCGCGTCGAGGCCAGCGCCGCATATGAGGAAGGCATCGGCATCTGCCAGCGCGAACACATCCGTCACAACGTCTGTCCTCGTCTGGTTGGTTCGCTGTCACAGAACCTCGCAGCGCAGGGCGATCTGGCCGGCGCGCGCGCCTATGCCGAGCAATCGGTCGCGATGCAGCGCGAGCTGACCGGTGCAGGCAGCCCGCAGATGATCGGACCGCTCGGTTTTCTCGCACGCAGCCAGGTCAAGCAGGCGCGCTACGCCGACGCGCTGGCGACGACCGACGAATTGCTCGCGATTGCCGCACGCAACGGCAGCGGTGAATCGAAGGACGCGCGTTATGCACAATTCCAGCGCGCGCTCGCGCTGTACGGACTCGGCCGCAACCGCGAAGCGCTGGATCTTGCCGGCGATGTCGTCGCTGCGCAAAAGCGCAAGACCCCTGACGAGAAAACCACACTGTTCTCCATGCTCGCGCTGCAGGCGCGCGCATCGGCGCGCGAACGCCGCGTCGACGACGCGCGTCGCGCCGCGGTGGAGGCACTCGCGATCAGTGCGAAGCCGCAGCCGCCCGATCCCGCCATGCTGTCCGAACTGGCGCTACTCGCGAAGCGCGGTCACGTCGAGTGAGCATCTGCCTCGAACGCCTCCGGTGCAGGGGTTCATCCACCGACAATCATGATGCCGCCGCGATGTCGCGACGGTCTTGCTAGGGCAACTCGAACGCATCCGCAAAGATCTCGTCGATCACGCCACCGACCTCGACCGCACCGCTGTCGCATTTCCCGCCGGGCGGCGTGGGCTTGCGCAATGCTCCGCGCTGATCGGTGTTGAAGCTGCATTGCGCGAGGGGAATGGTGTTCGTCGCGATCGCCGGCGGCAGCAGCGTCCGCGTGGGTCCGCCATTGTTGACGAATGCACCCATCGGCAGAGCGACGTTGGGGTTGTCGGTCGCGTCGTCCAGGATGCCGCAATCCTGATCGTCCGCCAGGCTGTAGCCAACGCTCTTGTACGGTCCCCCGGAGCAGCTGTGGCCATGGGTGTTGCCCGAGAAAATCGAGGAGCTCAATTGCGGCCCCAGGTTGGGTGAGATGCCGCTGGTGTTGTTGCTGCTGATGGCCGCGCCCTCGGCTGCCTGGTTCGCGACGATGGTCGCGTGATACATGCCAGCGAACATGCTGCCTGAAAAGTAGATCGCGCCGCCTTCCGAGCCCAACGCCGAATTGTTGTAGAACGTCGAATTGGTGATGACCGTGTAACAGGCGGTGTAGATCGCGCCGCCATGGTTGACGAAACTGACGTTCGGGACATTGGACGTGTTTCCCGAAAACGTGGATGTATTCACGTAGATATTGTTCCCGTCGCAATGAATCGCGCCGCCGGTGTTGGCGGCGGTATTGCCGATAAATTCGCTTCCATTCAAGAAGGCGAGACCGCCTTCGCTCCACAGCGCGCCGCCGATATTGCTGGCGGAATTGGTGTTGAACTGGTCATTGTCCAGTTTCAGTTCATTGCCGAAGTTTTCGATCGCCCCGCCGTAAACGGCTGTGTTGCTGGCGAATGTCGAAGTTTTGATGTGCATTTTCCCGGCGCTGGTCGAGTCGCCACGGATGGCGCCGCCATCGAAGGCGCTGTTCGCTGTGAACGTGCTCGAATTGATGTAGAGCAAGCCGTTCGATTCGTTGCTGATGGCACCCCCGTTGCCGGGGAATGTGATGGTTGTGCCACTGGTTTTAATGGTGTTGTGGTCGAACGTGGAAAGCGAAATCGTCAGCGTGCCGCCATCGTTGCGCACTGCGGCGCCGGCGTAGTCGATGCTGTTGACCGCGTTGACGATGCTATTGTGGGAAAAGCTGCTGTTGGTGATGAAGGTTGTACCCATGGAATAGAGCACGCTGGTCTTGGCATTGTTGTTGCTCGCTGTCACGTGATCCAGCGTGATGCCGCCGCCGAGCGATTCAATCGGATGCGTGGCGTTGGACTGGCCACGAGTTAGCGTCAGGTTCTTCAACGTCAGATTTCCGCCGCCGTAGATCTGGAAGAAGGCATACGTGTTGGCACCGTCGAACGTGATCTTGTTGCCGCCGTCGATGACCATGGTGACGCCGTTGTCGACGTAGTAGTTAGCCGGTGCGACGCCGGTCAATGGAATCGTTGCGATGGAAGGACAACTGAACGTGATCGTGCCGCCACTTCCGGTGTTCACCGCGGTGAACGCCGTCTTGAAGACCGCCTCGGTGCAGGTAGACACGACCTGATCGGTCGCTCCCGCCACACCGCTCCACGCGCAGAAGAACCCGACGCACCAGATCAACTTCCGAAGCCGTGCACGCATGCCCGCTTTCCCGTTGTCTCCGCTGGGAAGGTGAGGAATTGGCTGTGACGCGGCGCGGATCGACATGACCGTGTCGGTCAGCCCGATGATGGCGAGGGCGTCGATGCCGGGATGTCTTGATCGTTTCATGGAATTTTGCTCCTCGCTCTGCAGTGACCGCACGCGTCGAGGCGGCGGCGGGGACGGTCCGAGTAACGCCTTCTGGCGTGCCATCGTGCCATCGTGCCTCGCCAAATGCGCGGTCGCCCTTCATAACGGGGCGCGACTCTGGAATCCGCTACGGCCTGAAAAGTCGATCCGGAGAGCCGCAAGCGCATGCGGCGTCCCAGGACGCTGTGCGAGCGATCTGCCGGATGACGATGTATGGCCGGCGATCCGGCATGCCGATGCAAACTTCGTGGCAGTCGAAGCGATCGAACGTCGTTACCCGGCTCTGCCAGCAAGGCATCCGGGAGCACCTTCTCATGTTCATTCGCTACATTTTCCTTCCATTGACGTCGATCCTGTCGTTCGCGACGGCGCATGCGGCGGTCTACACCGTCGGCGCAGACGGCGCCTGCACGCATACCACGATCGCTGCCGCTGCTGCCGCTGCGGAAGCCCATCCCGGCGCGGATACGATCCACGTCGCCTCCAACCAGGACTACATCGCGCAGGCGATCGCATTCACCGCCAGCGAGCAGCTCGACATCGTCGGCGGCTTCGCCGATTGCTCGCAGGCAGCGAGCAATGAGAGCCACATCGTCGTCGACGGCGTCGGAGGGGCGACCGATCCGGTGTTCCGCATCACGGTCAATACCGGCGGTCTCGTGCGGCTGTCGTACATGACGATCCAGCACGGCGAGGAAGATGGCAGCGGCAAGGGCGGCGGCATCTACTTCAAGGGCAACGGCATTCTCGAGCTCAATCATGCGACGGTCACGCAGAACATCGCCGGCTACGGCGGCGGCATCTACGCCGAAGGGACCGGCAACGAAACCGAACTCGTGATCGGCGAGGACGTTGCGATTGTCGGCAACACGGCGCGCTTCGACGGCGGCGGCGTCGTCAACGACGGCACCGAAATGACGATGATCCAGCCCGACAGCTACATTGCCAGCAACCACGCGCCCAATGGCTACGGCGGTGGCCTTTACGTCAACGGCAACAACCGCGCCTCATATACGTACCTCGGTAGCTCGGGCCTCGGCAGCTTGGGTCCGATTTATCTGAACGACGCGCAGCATGGTGGTGGGATTGCGTTGCGTAATGCCGACCATGCGACGGAGCTGCATCTGTTCTCGACCGATCCTGCGCGACCGATGCGCATCCGTGGCAATACCGCAAGCATCGACGGCGGCGGTATTTATCTCGCACAATTCAGCCAGCTGTCCGCCTGGTACGTCTGGATCGACGACAACATCGCGCCGCACGGTGCCGCGATCGCCAATCATATCGGCGGGGTCAACTTCAACGACGCCGCGTATCGGCCGCTGGGTTCGATCGATTGTCCGATCGGTACGCCGTGTGGCGGTATTGTCGGCAATGTGGCCGAAGATGGCGCTGGCCAGCCGACTGGCGGCATCGTCGAGACCGACCACAACCAAACCGTGGTCTTCAGCCGCATGATTTTCGAGGGCAACACGGGTCAGTCCCTGTTCCAATGCGGAAATTTCGTGGTTTTTCATGCGTACCACGTAGCCATCACCGGCAACACTGTGTCGGGCAGCTTGATCGCCGCCGATAGCGGCGACGATTCGTTTTTGCTGCAAAACACGACAATCGCCGGCAATTCGATCGGTGACGACACGGTGCTGAGATTCGGCAACAACGACGGCTCCGGCAGGCTGCATCGCACGATCATCTGGCAGCCGGGCAAGACGACGCTGCACCTCAACGGCGGCCCGCAACTCGACTTGCTCGACGACATGGTCAGCGAGCGCGGCTCGGTCGATGGCGGCAACTCGCCCAATGTGACGGTGCTGGATCCGCGCTTCGTCGATCCCGAGCACGGCGACTATTCGCTGCGCGCCGGATCGCCGG
>JBDSBK010000480.1:0-3476 GCA_039921645.1 Dokdonella sp. | reverse complement strand
TGCCGTGCTCGCTGCGTTCGCGCTCGGCATCGGCGCCATCGCAGCGTTCGCCTGGCACGACTCGACCCGTTTTGGCGCACGCATCGAACGCAGTCTGCTGGCATTGGATGGTACGGAAGCCGCGCTCGACGACGCGTCGGCCGGGCGCCTCAGCATTTGGCGCACGGCGATCGCGATGAGTGAAGCGCATCCGATCACGGGTGTCGGCGCGCGCGGCTTTCGATACGCGTATCCCCGTTACGCGGCCGCGCACGATCACTTCATCGACACGGCCAGCGACACCGGCGCCTCGCACGCGCATCAGATCGTGCTCGAAGTACTCAGCGAGACCGGCATCTTCGGCCTTGCATTCTGGCTTGTCGGTACCTGGCTCGCGTTACGCGCGTGGGCACGTGCAGATCTGCAAGCACGCGCACGCGCGTTCGCACCAGGACTCGCCTTGATCGCGATGTGCTTTCCAGTCAACACGCATCTCGCGTTCTATTCGGCGTGGTGGGGTTTGTTATTCTGGTGGCTGCTGGCGTTGTATTGCGCGGC
Organism: Dokdonella sp.; assembly: GCA_039921645.1. GTDB lineage: Bacteria > Pseudomonadota > Gammaproteobacteria > Xanthomonadales > Rhodanobacteraceae > Dokdonella_A. Next base: position 2,939 of record JBDSBK010000480.1, on the reverse strand, counting down.
GCTGAGTGCGCAAGCGGAATCGAGCTGACTCGCGTGCTGGACGCGTTCGATCAGGGTACCCACATATTTCCACGCTCCATCGAAAATCGGCCTCCGCACCAGCCGGTGCAAGAATGGTTCGCCGGTTGGCGGAGCCATGGGATGGCTGCTTCAGGTCTTCGATAGTTTTTCAGAAATCGCGTCAAGGCTCTTGAGGCCTTCCGCCCGATGAGGCCGATCGATGGCTTCGCTGGCACGTTGTCGTTGCCGTCGGACAGCATCGCGGGCAAGCTCCATCACTGTGGAATGACACTCTGCCCGAAGTTTCAGTTCGGCGAACGCCAATGCAACGGCTGCGTCATCCAGCAGCGTGCGTACGGAATCGTCGGAAGAATCCGCAGGAAATCCCCATCGAGCCACATGCGTTCGATAAAACACGATCGGATCTCCGCCAGGATTGCGCCTGAACCACTTGCGGTAGTCCTCCAGCAGATCGGCGCCGGTGTCGTTTCCGTGCGGCGCAAAATCATTCTCGCACTCCCAGTAGAAGGGGCTGTCGAGGATACGGCGTGCATCCGGATGATAGTCACGCCAGTCAATGTCCAGCGCATCCCATGGCGAGGCTGATGCCTTGCGTGCGTGCCACCTGCGTTCGCTTTCCTGCATGAATGCCGAAAGTTCCTCCTGCGTGGACGGCAACCTGAGTAGCGCGCCATTGCAATGCGCGAGGAATGCATCGAGGTCAAAATCATCTTTTGCCGTCAACCGCTGACCGAGCAACGCCAGAGCCGCAACCGTTTCGATAGCGGCTCTTTGAAATAGCGGCAACGGAACGCCGTGAGTGTCGTGCCAGTTCTCTCCCGAGATCAGGTCGCTGGCGATATCGATTTCCACCTGCGCCCGCTTTCGCCGGTAGACGATTTTCGGCAGCACGTTGCGGCTGGCGTGAAAACGTCTGTAGAGATCATTCAAGGTGCGGCGTGGCGGCCCCGCATGAGGAAAGTTGAACGTGATGCCGAGATCCATGATCGCTGGACCAAAATCGGGTGCTTCCCAAAGCAGGAATTCCGGCACCAATGACAGGATCGCGTGACCGCCGAAGGTATCGTAGGTTCGCGCCATCGCCTCGAATCGCATCGTCTGTCGTTCTCGGTTGGATTGGGGTGCCGACGAGGGTGAGGATCCGTACCAAAGTCGCCTTACGATTTTCCTTCGGTTCGCGCGCCGCGCAATAGGCTCAACGCGAATCCTCCAACGACCGCTGCGCCAAGCACGAGTACGCCCCACAGCAGCCATGTCTGCCATGGAAACGGCGGCGGCAACACTTTGAGCGCTGCCGCGCCTCCTCTTTCCTTCGCGGCTCCCAGCGTCGCCAGCGGCGGCTGCCAATCCTTTCCGAGTTTCGAGCGGAGGCTCGCGAGCGCGGCTTCGACCGGATAGTTCGCATGTTGCGCGCGCACGCTGCCGACCGCGAGCGTGTAAGGTCCCGCACCCTCGGCGAGGAACACGAAGCCATCCGGGCGAAAACCGAAACTCAGACGTGGCGCTGCGGCCAACGGCGCGCCGGACTCGATGCGGAATTCGCGCAGTCGCGATGCGTTCGCGAATTCGAGGTCGGCATTGCCGAGCATCTCCTCGCCGGAACGCAGGCGAAACGCGGTGGCGTGGGCGAGCACGTTCCATTTCGGTTCGATGCTGCCCGGATCACGTGATGACAGCATCAGTGGCGCAAGCGCATTGTCGCTCGCGAGTTCGATGCGTGCGACATCGATCGGCAATGCCGCTGGCAGTGCGTAGTTGAAGCGCGCGACACCGGGAGGCGGCGGCTCGCCCTGCGCGGAGGCGGCGATCAGACCCGCGTCCAGCCACTCGCGTGCGGGAGTCGCGGCGCCGCGCTCGAACGAACGCGCGAGTGCGGCAAGCCCCGTCAGAACAGGGCCGTCATCGAGCCTGTGCAGGCGCAGGTATTTCGCACGCATGCCATTCAATGCGATTTCGTGGCGCTCCAGATGCGCGCCTTCCTGCTCGAGCGCGAGCACGGTACCGCTGCCCACGCCGTGCCAGCTTTGCAGGTCGTCGCCGGCTTCCACGCTGAAGCGGGCGACAACACCCGATGCGGGTGCGCTCCAGGAGAGGACGATCGCGTCGATCGCGCGATCGAAACCGCTGGCATCGAGCACCCAGTCGCGCACGGTGGATTTCGCGTCGATCGGCGTCTTTTCGCCTGCATCGATACGTCGCAAACGGCCGTCGGCGTCGCGATCGATGATCAGGCGCAGATCGCTGGCACTGGTCGGCGATACCGTTGCCGGCAGATCCAGCAACGGCAGTGCGGCGCTTTGCTCGCGCCGGATTGTTTCGATCGGCGTGGTGAAGCGCGCAAACGGCACCGGAGCGCCGGCGGCATTGAAGACTTCGAGATCGCGCAGCGATGCGTCCTGTGTCCATGCGTAGACCGCGGGCGTCAAGTCGATTCGCCACGCGCTGCTGTTCGCGGCGGCGGCAGGCGTTTCGATCGGGAACGCATACGCATAGTCAGCCGGCGTGCCTGCGAGTGCGGAGGACGCAACGACGAGCGCGAGAAGGAATGCGAATGCGAAACGCGTATTCATGCCGTCGTCCCATCGGATGTTTCAGCGGTGCGCGGCGGTGCCGGTGCGAAATAGCCGATCACCGTGCACAACAATCCGTACGCGATGAACGAGACGATGCCGAACAGGTTGCCCAGATGCGTTCGATCGACGAGCAGGAGCTTGGCGAGCACGACGCCCATGAGTACCGCGCCGGCGAGCCAGAGCACGCGCTGACCGCGGCGTGAGCCAAACACCCAGCCGAGTACGCCGAGCACGCTCCACACCATCGTCAACGATGTCTGCGCAAGGTTTGAATCCCACAGCTGCGCATCCCACGCGACCCCGCCCAGTTGATGCGTCGCACGCAGCGTCGCCACCGTGACGAAG
>JBDSBK010000479.1:0-2883 GCA_039921645.1 Dokdonella sp. | reverse complement strand
GCGACCTTCCTCGTCGACCCGGACGGCATCATCCGTTTTGCCTACGTGACCGATGGCAGCGTCGGCCGCAACCCGCAGGAAGTCCTGCGCGTACTCGATGCGCTGCAGACCGACGAACTGTGCCCATGCAATTGGCACCAGGGCGAAGCGACGCTCAAGGTCGCTTGAGCGTCCTGTACCTGATGGCGGCGTGAGCCGCCTGTTCCGCAGCCGGCATTTCTCCTCTCCCTTGACGATGCCGGCTGGGGCGACGACTTGATACCCCCTGAAGTCGTCGCCCACCTCTTCTTCGGCGACCCGGCCCTCGCGGCCGGGTTGCCCTTCCAATCCGGAGACTCCCGATGACCCTCGACGACATCAAGGGCGTGCTGCCCGACTACGCCAAGGATTTGCGCCTCAACCTCGATTCGGTACTGAGCGAATCCGGTTCAGCCGGCCTCAACCCGAAACAGATCGCGATCATCGCGATCGCCAGCGCCATTGCAGCGCGTCACGAACCGCTGACCCAGGCGATCGTCGCCAAATTCAGCACAACGCTGAGCGAAGCCGAAGCCAACGCCGCACGCGCTGCCGCCGCGATCATGGCGATGAACAACATCTACTACCGCTTCACGCATCTCGTCGGCAGCGAAGAGTACGCCGCGATGCGCGCCGGACTGCGCATGAACGTGATGGCGAATCCCGGCTGCGAGAAAATCGATTTCGAGCTCGCCTCGCTCGCGGTCTCCGCGATCAACGGCTGCGGCATGTGCATGGAGTCGCACGAGAAGACGTTGCGAAAGCACAACGTCGCGGCGGCGGCGATGCAGAGTGCGGCGCGTATTGCAGCGGTGATGCATGCGGTGGCGGTGACGGCGGAGCAGGCTGGGGCGGCGGCCTAGGGCTGGAACGATCAGCGTGCTACTTGCCGCGGCATTTCGGCGACAGATCACGTTCGTAGCCCGCGTTGTTTCTCGTTCGCGGAGACGTATAAATGAGCTTGCGGTGATCTTTCGTCGGGCTGATCATGGCGATCGGACCTTTACCCGGCACATCGAAGGTGATGTATATGTTTTCGTTGTACACATGGTACGACGCGAAACTCTGCTCGCAGTTCGGACCATAGATCACGTATCGGCCGTCGGCTCGAAACTCGTTGAGATCGTAACCGTAGGGTGAGCCATCCTCATCGGAGGTGAGCTGCCAGAAACCTGCGAACCAGGGTATTTTCGCGACAGGCGACCCATGGCAGCAAGCCGACGCACTGCAGAACAGCAGCGAAAGCAGCACTCGGCTCATGAGAAACCTCCGTCAGGATTGACAGGAAAACACCGCGACTCAGCGAAGCACAAGCGGCAATTGACTTCGCCATTCATCGATTCGCCCTGATGTCCGGGTGAGAACTTCATTCAATGTCACAACGCCGAAATCAAGCCGGCCCGCCAAAGCGGGCTCGGCTCGAATGAATGATCAAACCTCAGGTTCGTGACCCACTTCAACGAGTATGCCGCCCGGTGCCTTGCAGTAGAAGCGTCGCGCGCCGCGCATGAGTTCGATATCGGAGACATCCAGCGCATCGGCTTTCATGGCGGCGTGGCACGTCTCCATTTGCGCCTCGTCCGGCGTCAGGAATCCGAGGTGGAACATCGGGGGATACGCCTTGTCCGGCTCGATTCCGCTCGAAAGGCGCATGAGCACGAGAACAACGCCGGCTTTGCCCTTGAGGGCTGCGAAGCCGTTGTTGCCGCGTGTCTCGGACAGGATGAAGTCGAAATGCCTGACGAAGAATGCGGACGCTGCCGCGACGTCGGTGACGCAGAGGTGCAGGTGATTGAGTTGCATCGTGAGCTCCAAAACGAGGGCTCATCTGTGCAGGGAAAAACGCACGGACGAGCCCGAAGACACAAGCGTGTCGGGATCGTCGTGGGTTCTCATGCGGGGCATGGAGCAGAGCTTCCTCAGTGAGGAAGGGGGCGGGCTTACCGTATCCGCCCCTGCCTTTTTCGACGCGGCGACAATAGCAGATTGAGAAGTGCAGTCGAGGCGAAGCACAAAGGCGTGATGAACCTCGAGCTACTGCGCGCCTGCCGATCTTGCCCGAGGTCCGCGAGGCGTCATTCGCAATTGCTGTTCGCTCGTCGCAGGCCGCATGGGATGACCAGAGGCAGAATGCGTGGTCTCAGCGCTCCACTTTGGCGAAGGGCCATGAACACGTCGCAAGGGGAGTGCCTCACAAGCCGTCGTTGTAGGCGATGCTCACGCAAACGTCGGCAACGACACAGGTACGATAGGCTCTGCGCTGATACGAGCGCGTCAGCTCAAGCGCCGCGCGCACTCGACGCAATGGATTTGGATCATCGCTCGTGATGCGCAACGTTCGATCTGTGCGGCTGCGGCCGCGAAGCATCGGCGTCTAGCGGGATAGCGCGATGTCGAAGTGCAGCACATCTTCGCGAACACCGAGTTTGGAGTAGAGCGCGATTGCCGCATCGTCACCGTGGTCCGCCTGGACAAAAACGACATACATGTCCCGCGCGGTTGCGACGCTTTTCAGTTCTTCGATCATCGATGTCGCGACGCCGCGTCGTCGATACGCCTCGTCGACCGCCAGGTCGTAGATATACAGCTCCGTCCGCGACTGTTCGAACTTGGGCAGTGCGTAAGCGGCAATCCCGCCGATCACGTGCTGGCCTGCGAATGCCGCGACGGCCACGAACGTCTCGCTTGAGAGCAGTCGCTGCAGATATCCGTCATCGGGTTGCCTGGAGGTATAGGTCTCCCTGTCGCCAAATGCAGCGCCGAACATGCCCAGCATGCTGCGCAAGGCGCCGACTTCGTTGCCGAGAAGCGTTCTGATTGAAAGCGGTGACGTCATGATTTTCGTTGGCGGCATCGCGGTCGCTT
>JBDSBK010000478.1:0-4637 GCA_039921645.1 Dokdonella sp. | reverse complement strand
GATTCCGAGGCCGTGCTCGAATGGCAGATGGGCCGCTATGAAGAAGCTGAGCGGCTGTTCAAGCGCGCGCTGGAAAACTGCGATGACAGTGTGCGTGGGCGGGAGCAACGCGGGGAACTTCAGAATGACTATTCGTCGTTGCTGACGTCGATGGGACGGTATGCCGAAGCGCTGGACATCGGCAGGCAAGCGCAGCGGATCAAGGACGCATCACCCGACACGCCGCCGCGCGAACGCGCAGTCGGGCTGGTCAATATCGCTTCCGCTCTCGACGGGCTTCGTCGATTCGATGAGGCTGCCGCCGTCTATGCGGATGCGCTGCGGCAGTTCGATGCGATGTCGCCGCCGCCGCAACTCGACATCTCGATCGCGCTCAACAATCTCGCATATCTGCAGGGCGAGATGGGTCATCTCGGCGACGCCATGGTGTCGCAGGAGCGCTCGATCGCTCTGCGCCGCAAGGTGATGGGGCCCGACTATCCGCGGCTGGTCGTCCCGTTGTCGAATCTCGCCCAGCAATACGCCAAGCTCGGGCGTCATGACGAGGCGGCCGTTGCCATGCGCGATGCGTTGCGGCTCGCGCCACAGGCATACAGCAAGGACGACCAGATGCTCGGCCATCTCTACACGGCCGCGGCGAACATCTCGCTTGCGCGTGGTGACGCGACTGAAACGCAGATGCAGGCAAAACGGGCGCTCGATGTCTACGACCACGCTGAGGCGGTTGAACCTGGACGCCGCGAAAAAGCACAAGCCGTGCTCGATGCGAGTCTCGCGATGGCGGCCGTCAGCGCACGCGCGAAACCCTAGACTCGCTCTGTGCACGCATCGAACGGAGCGTGATCGATGGCCAGTCAGCGCGAGCTTCTCGCCTGCCGCTTTACGCGATAGCCTGATCTGGCAAGACGCCCGCGAGTTGGAGCGGCGCTCCGCTTCGCACGATCGTTTCGTTCGGCTTGATTAATGTTCGGCTGGTCGGTCCGCAGCGCTTGCCGCAGGGACTTCAAGCCACTCCGGTCCCGTTATCAACCTTCGCGGATTTGGGGGTTCGGAGTGCACACGACGGGTCCGGTGGGATCGCGACATCCATAAACGTGCTGCGCTGCCGCATATTATTTATGGATATCAGCGCTTTTTTCTGAGGAAATGCGCTTTCGGGCTTAGTTGTTGTGGTGCTATGGTCTGAGTGGCCATCAGTCGCAAGGATGATTGATGGTCGGTACCTGAGGGCCGGGCGCGACCCGGAACTTTCGCAAAAGAATCCCACGCTACGCCATGAGAGGGGCGCGACGGCGGGATGGATGCGGCCGAGGGGTAACGGAGTTTGCGACGGCGTCGCGGGGATCCGCGGCTCACTCCATTTCTCGGCTGGGGGTATTCAGTGAATTTCAACGCATTCAGTTTGCGGCGTACGGCATTGGCCGCGGCGGCTTTCATCGCGCTCGGTGGATACGCAGATGCGAACGCCACGTCCGTGCGTTTCGACGGAGGGCCGGTGCATCAGACGCCGCCCGAAAATCCGTCGGTGACGAACGCGCAAGGTCAGACCATCGTTTATGGCACTTCGTATCAAAGTGATACGTCGTTGCCGATCTACTACCTGCCCGAGTGGCAAGGGAAGTTCAGCGCGGAGTCTTCGGACGAGCGCGAAGCGGCAGAGAACTGGCGGATCCCCGGCCATCACGTCAATGCGAAAGACCCGATCGTGCAGAACCTCGCGTCGTTCGCGCCCGGCGTCGCCATGCCCGCACCAATCCTCAATTTCGACGGCATGGGCGTGGGTTCCTGTGGCTGCGCGCCACCCGACACGGATGGCGAAGTCGGCAAGACCCAGTACGTTCAGATGACGAATGCCGGCTACGAGGTATTCGACAAGGCAAGCGGCGCACTGGTGCTTGGGCCGCGCGCGACGTCGTCGATCTGGTCAGGCTTCGGTGGCGTTTGCGAGACCAGCGGACATGGCGACCCGGTGGTGCTGTACGACCAGATTGCCGACCGTTGGGTCATCACGCAGTTCGCGGGTGGCAGCACGATCACCGACGAATGCATCGCGGTTTCAACCACATCGGATGCGACCGGAAGCTACAAGCGCTACGGCTACCATCTGGGTTCCGAGTTTTACGACTACCCGCATCTGGGCGTTTGGCCGGACGGGTACTACATGGCGATGAACGTGTTCAATACGGCGGGCACGGCATACCTTCGTCCGCAGCCCTTTGCATTCGATCGCGCGGCCATGATTGCCGGCGCGACCACTGCCGCCTACGTGACGACGACGTCGCTGACATCGAACGATTCGCCGCTGCTGCCCGCCGACCTGGACGGTTCGACCGTGCCGGCCGCTGGGACGTCGGAAGTGTTCGTGGAGTATCCCGACAACAATACGTATCGCACCTATCGCTTCCACGCCGACTACGTCACTCCGGCCAATACGACATTCACCCTCGCCGGAAGTCCCGCTGCCGCCGCGTTCACGCAACCTTGCGGAAGCGTGTCGGCATGCGTGCCGACCAAGGCAAGTTCGGCGAACTATCTGAATGCGCTCGATGATCGTCTGATGTTCCGGCTCGCGTATCGCAAGTTCAGCGATCATGAATCGCTGGTCGGCAACTACTCGGTGAAGGCGAACAACGTCTCCGGTATCCGCTGGTTCGAATTGCGCAACGTGACATCGGGTGCGCCCAGCGTGTACCAGGAAAGCACGTACCAGCCCGACACCACGTGGCGCTGGATGGGCAGTGCCGCGATGGATCAGCAGGGCAACCTCGCGATCGGATACAGCGCATCGAACAGCACGATCAATCCGCAGCTGCGTTATGCCGGGCGACTCGTCGGCGATGCGTTGAATACGTTGGCACAGGCCGAAGTGCACCTGTTCGATGGCGGCGGCAGCCAGACCGGTTCGGGCAATCGCTGGGGCGACTACAGCGATCTGACCGTCGATCCGGTCGATGACTGCACCTTCTGGTACACGCAGGAGTACTACGCGGCCAATGGCCAGTTCAGCTGGAAGACGCGCATCGGCAGTTTCAAGTTCGCTGGCTGCGGAGGCGGCGGCAGCAACGTGCCACCGGTCGCGAATTTCGGGTCGGCCACCAATGGCTTGACGGCGACATTTACCGACAGCTCGACCGACAGTGACGGCTCCATCGTCACGCGTGCATGGACCTTCGGTGATGGCGGCACGTCGGCCGCGACGAATCCAAGTCACACGTATGCCTCGGCGGGCAGCTACAGCGTAACCCTGACCGTCACCGACAATGGTGGCGCGACCAACTCGAAGACGGCATCGGTGACGGTGACCTCACCGACCAACGTACCGCCGGTTGCCAACTTCAGCGTCAGCACCAGCGGCCTCGTCGCGACGTTCACTGACAGCTCGACCGACAGCGACGGCACGATCGCATCGCGCGCATGGACTTTCGGCGACAGCAGTACATCGACGGCAACCAGTCCCAGCCATACCTATGCAACGGCAGGCACCTACAGCGTCTCGCTGACGGTGACCGACAACGGTGGTGCGACAAACACGAAGACCTCATCCGTTACCGTGAGCAGCACAGGCGGAACGACGGTCCTCGCCAACGGCGTTGCCGTGACCGGGCTCGGGGCCTCCACCGGCGTCGACAAGTTCTTCTCGCTGGATGTTCCCGCGGGTGCGACCGGCCTCAAGTTCGTGACGAGCGGTGGTACCGGCGATGCCGACATCTACGTGAAGTTCGGCTCTGCGCCGACGACGTCAACCTACGACTGTACGTCGCAAGGCAGTACGACTTCCGAAACCTGCAACATCGCGACGGCCCAGGCCGGCACTTACTACGTGCTGATCCATGCGTATGCCACCTATTCGGGCGTCAGCCTGACAGGTAGCTACAGCACGGGTGGCGGCGGTACGGTATTGACGAGCGGCGTTCCCGTCACGGGCATTTCGGCGGCGCTGCACGCGTACTCGACGACCTACACGATCGTGGTTCCAGCGGGAAAGACGAACCTGACCGTCACGACATCGGGCGGCACCGGCGACGGAGATTTGTATGTGCGGCCTGGATCCGCTCCGACGACGACCACCTATACATGCCGTTCGTGGGCGACCGGCAACAGCGAAACCTGTTCGCTGGCATCTCCGACGGCGGGTACGTATTACATCCGCATCTATGGCTATACGGCAGCTTCGGGCATCACGCTGAAAGCGACGTACACGCCATAGATCGACAGCGGAAAAAAGCTGTCGCGTGACAAGGCGACCGGGTTACACCGGTCGCTTTTTTTTGCTCGAGCCGCGCGCCGTGTCTTTCGCGTCGACCCGCAATCGAGCGTGGTGTTGATGCGATCGACAGCTTTCGGAGGCGATCGACCGCGGCCTCAACCATCGTCTTCGTTGCCAGTGCGGACCCTGATCCGACGGCGGGGTGCGCCGTGCCCAAAGTCCCTCGAGTCTGCGCTCACCGAATTTCGTGTTTTCGGAACACGCGACTTCGGCCAAAAAAAAACCGACCCAGAGATAGGCTCCCTGGGTCGGTCATGTATATGGCGGAGCGGACGGGACTCGAACCCGCGACCTCCGGCGTGACAGGCCAGCATTCTAACCAGCTGAACTACCGCTCCGCGTTGTGATTGCCGGCATTCCTTGCCGTAAA
>JBDSBK010000477.1:0-6820 GCA_039921645.1 Dokdonella sp. | reverse complement strand
TGATCCGGATCGGCGACGACGTGCGCGTCTCCACACCCGTCAACAACGCATCCGCCATCGCGAAACCGCGGATCTGGCGATCGAACGCGGGCAATGCTTCGCGGATCGCCTCAATGGCGTAGTCGGGAAGTGCCGTATCCAGCTCGCCCAGATGCACGCCGGGTGTATACGACGGCAATACCGTTCCGAATTCTCGTGATGGCCGCCGCGCAAGGAAATCGCCGACGCATTGTCCTGGCGCATCGTAGGTACCGCCGCCCAGCGTGAATGCACGTTCCTCGAAATGCCGCTGTAGCGCTACGCCCGCCAGCACGCCGTCGCCATACGGCGCGAAGTCTTCCGGCGTGATGCCGACGACGATGCCCGCATTCGCGTTGCGCTCGTTGCGCGAGTACTGACTCATGCCATTGGTGACGACGCGCCCCGGCTCGGAGGCGGCGGCAACCACAGTGCCTCCGGGGCACATGCAGAAGCTGTAGACGGAGCGGCCGTTGCGGCAATGGTGGACGAGTTTGTAGTCGGCCGCACCGAGCAACGCATGGCCCGCTTGTGGCCCAAAGCGCGCCTTGTCGATCAACGATTGCGGATGCTCGATGCGAAAGCCGACCGAAAACGGTTTCGCTTCGACATACACGCCGCGCGCGTGAAGCATCTCGAACGTATCGCGTGCACTGTGTCCGATCGCGAGCACGGCATGATCGGTGCGAAGGTGTTCGCCATCCGCGAGCGTCAGGCCGCGCAGGTTTCCGTTCTCGACGAGCATGTCCTCGACGCGGCTGCCGAAGCGGATCGTGCCACCGAGCGACTCGATCGTCGCGCGCATGCGCTCGACCATCGTGACCAGGCGGAATGTGCCGATGTGCGGCTTGGCGACGTAAAGGATTTCTTCGGGCGCGCCAGCCTTGACGAATTCGCTGAGCACCTTGCGGCCATGATGGTGCGGGTCGCGGATCTGGCTGTAGAGCTTTCCGTCGGAGAACGTGCCCGCACCACCTTCGCCGAACTGCACGTTGGATTCGGGGTCGAGTACGCGCTTGCGCCAGAGGCCGAACGTATCGACGGTGCGCTCGCGCACCGCCTTGCCGCGTTCGAGGATGATCGGTCGGAAGCCCATCTGCGCGAGGATCAGTCCGGCAAACAAGCCGCACGGGCCGGTGCCGATGACGACAGGTCGCAGGAACTCGCGTTCGGGTGCGCGTGTGACGAAACGATAGTCCGTGTCCGGCGTACGTGCGAGCTTCGTGTCGCCGTGCAATCGGCGCTGGATGGCATCGTCGTCGCCGGTCGCGACATCCACGCTGTAGATCAGCACGATCGCGCCGCGTTTGCGCGCGTCATAGCTGCGCTTGGCCACCGAGAATCGGATCAGCGAGGGCGCATCGATGCCGAGCCTGGCAAGGATCGCGCGCTCGAGCGCGCCATCATCGTGATCGAGCGGCAGCTTGATGTCGGTCAATCGAAGCATGCACGGTGATCCGGTTGCACGAGAGTGACGGGCGGAAAATTCATTCGGCTACGCCCTTGGCTTCTGCGGTCGCGAGCAGCTCCGGCTGGCTCAGACGCGACGGGCGTTTTATCAGCGGATGCGCAAACACCGCGGCGAGAATGATGCCGACGCCCATGTAGAACATCGGGGTCAGTTCGCGTTGTTCGCCGAGCAGCAGTGCTGCAAGAACGATCGCATAAACCGGCTCCAGATTGACTGCAAGTTGTGCAGAGAACGCACTCATGTGGCGCAAGGCAACCAGCGACAGCGTAAACGGAAGCAGGGTGCAGGCGATTGCGAGTGCAAGCAGCATCCACGCATCGTGCACATTGGGCAGCACGAAAGGATTGCTCGAGAATGCGGGAAACAGGAAGGACAGCACGGGTGCGAGCAGCGTCAGCATCAATGTACCGGCACCGAGTTCGATGCCGGTGACCGCGAGCGGATCGCCGTGATCGATGAGCCGCTTGTTGAGCGAACTGAACGCGGCCACGAAAAGCGCAGACAGCGCGCCCACCGCAATACCCAACCGCATCGACACCGGCTCGCCACCCACCACGAGCGCAACGCCGGGCAGCACCGCGATGCCCAGAATGAGCTCGCGCCAGCTGAAACGCCGGCCAGCCAGTTTGGGTTCGATCAGCGCCGTCAGTGGCGTCGCCAACGCGATGCAGGTCGCACCTACCGATGCATTCGCGAGCTTGATCGCGGCGTAGAACGTCAGCCAGTGCAGTGCCACCAGCACGCCGATGCCGGCATACGCGAGCATCAGTCGCGGCGGAATAGCGCGCAGGCCACGCCACGTCCGCGGCAGCAACGCCAGCGCTGCGACGACGATCAGCATGCGCCACCAGACCAGCGGCAGCGCCGTCAGCGAGATCAGCTTTCCGAGGATCGCGGTGAAGCCCCAGAGCAGGACGCAGAAATGGATCTGCAACTGCGCCTTGGTCGAGGAGGGCAGTGCGGTCACGAATGGGAGTCCGGCATTGAAAGGAAGCTGGCAGGGGCGAGCTTGCCATTATGGCGCAAGGCCGGGCTTTGTCGTTCTGGGCGGCCCGATGCCCGTGGAGCGCTCAGTCGCTCGTCATCGGCGATGCGGCCAACGATGATTCCGTTCGCGATGGCTCGAACTCGCGCCAGGCCCCATCACGCATGACTTCGAGCGGGCGATAACGCGATTTGTAGTGCATCTTCGGATGGCCTTCGATCCAGAATCCGAGGTAGACGTACGCGAGCGCTTCTTCGCGCGCCAGACGCAACTGACTGAGTATCGCGAATGTGCCAAGGCCGCGAGCGCCTTCGTCGGGATCGAAAAACGTGTACACGGCGGACAAGCCCGTCGCGCAGAAGTCGGTGACCGCGAGCGCCACCAGGCGACCGTCTGCGCGGAATTCGATGAAGCGGGTCGGACTCCATGCGGTGTAGAGGAAGCGCGCGAAATCCTCAGGTCGCGCGTCGTCCATGCCGCCGTCCGGATGGCGCGTGCATAGATAGCGTTGGTATAACGCGAAGTATTCGTCGCTGTAGTTGGCCGACACGACGCGCAAGGTGAGATCGGCATTGCGCGCGATGCAGCGGCGCTGGGCACGATCGGGATGAAAGCGAGCCACCGGCACGCGGCAGGCGATGCAGGCGCGGCAACCGCTGCACTGCGGATGGTAGACGTGACCACCGGCGCGTCGATAGCCGCGCTGCACGGCCACATCGTAGATTTGCGGGAGCTGCGGCGCGCTCGGATCGATGACGATGTTCTGCGCCGTACGATCCGCGTAGTAGCCGCACGGATGGGGCAGGGTCTGGAACAGACGGACGACATCCGAGCGCATGCGATCATTCTATCGCGCATGCAGCGACGGGCGCACGGCGAATGGCTCGGCGGCAACCAGCGCAACCGCTGTTCGCCATCAATGCGACAGCTGGGTCACGGCGATCAGGATGGCAACGCCAACGATCAGGGTCAGCACCACGAGCTTCACCCTTCGTGACGCGAGGCGGTGACCGCTCACATCGCCGGCGCCACGCGAGGCCGCCAATTCGTCGGCGAATCGTGTCGCAGGTTCCAGCCCGGCGTCGCGCAAGACCTGGCGCGCCCGCGTCTGGTCCTCGGAGCGCACCACCGAAACCTGCGGCCATGCGTCGCGATCGCCTTTCGCGGTGTAGCTGAATTTCTTCCAGTCGGCGCCCTGATAGGCGCGCCGGTTGCTGATCGAGGTCTGGATGCCTTGTTCGGTCATCAACGCGACCACGCGTTGTATGTTTTCCATTCGCGGCGATGTGTAGATCTGGCGCATGAGGCAATCCTGTGGTTATTCCGGGCGCAGGCGAATCAGGCCTTCCTGCGCGGTCGAGGCGACCAGGTGGCCGTCTTCGCTGTAGATCATGCCGCGGGCAAGGCCACGGCCGCCCTGGGCGGTCGGACTGTCGCAGGAATACAGCAGCCATTCGTCGACACGAAACGGACGATGGAACCACAGCGCATGGTCGAGGCTGGCGACCTGCACGTTGCGTTGCAGGAATGAAATGCCATGCGGAAACATCGTGGTGCCGATCAAGTGGAAGTCCGACGCGTAGGCGAGCAATGCGCGATGCAATACCGGATTGTCCGCGACGCGACTGGAAAGACGGAACCATACCTGCTGGAACGGCGGCCGCTTCGGAGGATTGAGTTCGTCGCGCGGATACACATGCCGAAATTCGAACGGACCGGAACGTCCGAACCAGCGCTGCAGCTTGGGCGGCAGCTTCGCCAGCTCGTCGCCGGGCAGCGGACTGGTCGGTTCGAGGTCGTCGGGTTTCGGCACGGCCGGCATCGGCAACTGGTGTTCGACGCCGGCTTCTTCGTCCTGGAACGAGGCGGCGAAATTGAAGATGGGTTGACCGTGCTGGATCGCGGTGACGCGCCGCATCGAGAAACTGCCGCCATCGCGCGTGCGCTCGACGTGGTAGAGAATCGGCTGCTCGATGTCGCCGGCGCGCAGGAAGTAGGCATGCAGCGAATGTGCGCTGCGGCCGCCATCGACTGTCTGCTGCGCAGCCGACAGCGCCTGCCCGAGTACCTGGCCACCGAAAACGTAGCGTGTGCCGATGTCGCGGCTCTCGCCGCGGAAGAAATTGTCTTCGAGACGTTCCAGCTGTAGCAGGGACAGCAATTCTTCGACAGGCGAGGTGGTCATGGGCACGCGGGTTGGAAGACGATTCCCGAGTATAGCGAGCTGCCGCTAGTGCGAATGCTCGGCCGCGATCGGGGACAGCCGCTCAAGGCCAACGCTTTCGAGTACGTCCGCCCACGGAAAAAGCGGCCCCGGGTCCTGCCGCCGGGGCAGCAGCTTTGCGGGATCGTCGCTGGCCGGTTCCAGGCGGCGGTCCAGGTCCTCGTGTCCGGCGATCCAGCGCAGGTTGGCGTGATCGTTGCGCAGCTGACCGAGCAATGTGCGCAAGGATTCGATCTGCTGCGCGGTGTACGGCACCGTGAAGGCCTGGAAACGACTGTCGCCCCAATGCGGGTAGCGGCCGATGTTGACCAGCTCGATGCCGATCGAACGCGGGTTGAAGCCGAACGTGTGATTGGCGACGCGCGTATCGGCGACGAAGCGGAACACCTTGCCTTCGAGGTCGATGTAGTAGTGGCCGCTGTTGCCCGTCTGTGTCCCTGAGTAATGGATGCGCTCGCCGAACTCGCGCGCCATCGTCATGTCGGGCAATTCGGTGCAATGGATCACCACGAGGTCGATCGCGGAAGAGGGCCGCGCAGCCAGGCGTTCCTCGTAGGGCAGGGGCCAGTTGTCGATCGCGAGCGCCGGCATTTTCGGGTTTCCAGGAGGGAAGAATGCGAGTGAGCAGGGCCGGCGCAGGGCCGGCTGTTGCGTCGCAATGCTAGCATCACGCTCTTTTTCCCGATGCAGCAGGCGCGCAAGCCAATGAAAGGCACGGTCATCCTCTCGCACGGCCTCGAAAGCGGGCCGCAAGCGACCAAGGTCAGCGCTCTCGCCGACGTGTGCGATGCGCTCGGTTGGTCCAGCGTGCGGCCGGACTATCGCGATATCGATGCGCATCGCGACCCGCTCGCCATTGATGCGCGCATTGCGCGGGCGCTGGAGCAGACGCCGGCTGACGGTCGCGTGGTATTTGCGGGGTCGAGCATGGGCGCGTTCATCTCAGGCTTCGCGTCGATCGAACGCCGCTGCGAAGGCTTGTTCCTGCTCGCATTGCCGACAGCGATTCCGGGCTATCCGCATGCATTTTCGGCGGCCGCCGTACCTACCGCGCTGATCCATGGCTGGCACGACGAGCTGTGCCCGGTCGATGCCGTCATCGGATTCGCACGCGACCGCGGCGCGGATCTGCACCTGGTGAACGATGACCACCGACTGAGTGCGCATGTCCACATCTGCGCGGATCTCTTCCGCAGCTTTCTCGATGGACTGCGCTGACATGCTGACCTTTTTTGCGACCTGTCCGAAAGGGCTCGAACTGCTGCTGCGCGACGAGTTGCGCGCGCTCGGTGCCGATGACGCACGCGAGGCGCTGGCCGGCGTGCATTTCAGCGGACCGCTCGATCTCGCCTATCGCGCCTGCCTGTGGTCGCGCCTCGCCAGTCGCATTCTCGTTCGTATCGCAGAGTTCGATGCGACGGATGCGGACACGCTGTACGCGGGCGTGCAAAGTATCGACTGGTCCGAACACCTCGCTATAGAAGGCACGTTTGCGATCGATGCGGTATCCGGTGCGAGTGCGCTCACCCACACGCAGTACATCGCGTTGCGCAGCAAGGATGCGATCGTCGACCAGTTCCGAGACCGCTGCGGCGAGCGGCCGAACATCGATGTCGAGCGCCCATCGATCCGCATCAATGTCCGCCTGTATCGCAACCGCGCAACGCTTTCGCTGGATCTGTCCGGCACGCCGCTGCATCGGCGCGGCTGGCGCATGGGGCAGGGCGATGCGCCACTGAAGGAAAATCTCGCTTGCGCGATGCTGCTGCGCTCGGGTTGGCCAGCCGTGCATGCGGCCGGCGGCGCGCTGCTTGATCCGATGTGCGGTGGCGGAACCTTGTTGATCGAAGGCGCGCTGATGGCCGCCGACGTCGCGCCGGGCCTGAAGCGTGAGTATTTCGGCTTCACCGGTTGGCGCCAGCACGATGCGAACGTTTGGGACGCGTTGCTGGCCGAGGCGACTGAACGCGCTGGCAATGGACTGCGCAATCTGAAGCCGCTGTTCTTCGGCTTCGATCAGGATCCGAATGTGTTGAACGAAGCCAAGCGCAATGCGCAAGCCGCGGGTGTTGCGGGTTTCCTGCATCTCGCGCGCCAGTCGGCCGAACATTTGAAGCGGCCT
>JBDSBK010000476.1:0-15581 GCA_039921645.1 Dokdonella sp. | reverse complement strand
TGCCGTCGCGATGCAGTTCGTGCAGGAGATCCATGATGATGCGTGCCTGGCTCGAATGCAGCGCGCCGGTCGGTTCGTCCGCGAGCAGCAGCACCGGCTTGGTGATCACTGCGCGCGCGACGGCGACAAGCTGCTGCTGGCCACCGGAAAGCTGTGCCGGATAAAGGTCCTTCTTGCCGACGATGTTGAAGCGATCGAGCAGGTCGCCGACCTGCGCGGCGCGTTCCTTCGCGGGTACGTCGCGGTACTGCAGCGGCAGGTCGAGGTTTTCCCACACCTTCAGATCTTCGATCAGATGGTAGTTCTGAAAGATAAAGCCGATCTTGTCGCGCTGCAGGTTCTGGCGCTGCTTCGGATTGAGTTTGCCGACGGATACGCCATCGAGCGCGTAATCGCCCTGCCAGTCGTGGTCCATGAGGCCGAGGATGTTGAGCAGTGAACTCTTTCCGGCGCCGGACGGGCCCATCACGGTGACGAATTCGCCCGCGCCAATGTCGAGTTTTATATTGCGCAAGACCCAGCTGCGGCCGCTTGCGAGTGGAAACGATTTTTCGAGATTTTCGAGATGGATCATGGTGTGTTCCTGAAGTGAAAAATTGTTCATTCGTCGCGCAGGGCAATCACGGGATCAACGCGCGCCGCGCGCCGTGCCGGCCACCAGCATGCGACGAGCCCGATCGCCGCGAGTGTTGCGGCGACCGCAGCGAGAGTCGGCAGGTCGAACGCGCCCACGCCATAAAGTTTCGCTGACAGCATCCGTGCGAAACCCCAAGCCAGCGGCAGGCCAAGCGCGAGACCGAATCCGATCAGGCTCAATCCCTGGCCAAGTACATGGCGCAGCACGTGAGAAGCGCGTGCGCCGAGCGCCATGCGCATACCGAACTCCGGCACGCGCAGGCGCACCGTATAGGCGAGCACGGCGTACAACCCTACCGCCGCCAGCAGCAGCGCGGTGGCGCCGAGCAGGCCAAGCAGGATGTTGAGTCGGGAGCGGTCGCGCAAGGTATCGGCAACGCGTTCGTTCAGTGCGACGATCGGCCCGATCGAATCCTTGGGCGCGATCTCATCGCCCAGCGCTTTCAGCGGCGCGATCAGCGCGGAGGGATCGAGCGTCGTGCGCAGCACCAGGGTCGCGTATGGCGGCGCCGGATCGGGCTGGTAGAACGAGACGCGATCAGGAGCCTCATCCAGCGCACGCTGCTTGAGCGTCGGTACCACGCCGACGACGGTCAATTCGCGATCAGGTGTGTCCGGGCCGGTGCCGATCTTGAAGTGCTGGCCGATCGGATCGGCATCGCCCAAATGCCGCTTTACGAACAAGTCGTCGACAATGGCCACGGGCGCGCGCGCCCGGACTTCGTCGGCACTGAAATTGCGGCCGCGCAGGAGTGGCACGCCCAGCGCGGTGAAGTAACCTGCGTCCACCTTCTGGTCGTATCCGACTGGGTTCTCCTTGGCGTCCTGTTGTCCAGGTGGCGTGAAATTCGCGGCGCTGGTGCTGGAGCTGAAAGGCACCATGCTCCCGAGCCCAGCCTCCACAGCGCCGGGCAGCATGCGTGCGCGCTCGACGAGATCGCCGAGGCGCGCTGCGCGCAGTTGCGGCGGTGCGCCGGAAGGAACGAAATCGTCCAGGCTGGCGTAGAGCAGATGATCGCGATGGAAGCCGATGTCCTCGGCAAGCAGATTTTGCGAACTGCGCAGCAGCACACCAATGCCGAACAACAGGGCGACAGTGAGCGCAACCTGCGCAACGACAAGTGTCTTGCGCGCCCCCTGAGCGGCTCTTCCCGGCGTCTGACGCGAGCTGCCGAAGCGGATCATGTCGTGCAGGTTGCCGCGCTGCACCGAAAGTCGCGCAAGCGTGAGCGCTGCGCACAGCAGTGCAGCGAGCGCCGCGACGAGCGCGAGCGTCGGCGTGTCGATGCCGATCGCCTGCGGTGCTCCCTGCGGCAGCAGATCGAAATGCCGCAGCAGCGCGAGGCCGCCCGGAAGCATGGCGCAGCCGAGCGACACGCCGGCACCGCAGAGCGTTGCCATCTCGATGAAGACAGCACGTGCGAGCCGCGCCGGGGCAGCACCCAGTGCGGCGGTCAATGCCGTCTCGTGTCGACGCACCAATGCTTGTGCGAGACAGAGGTTGGCGACATTCGCAGCGGTGATCAGCCACACCATCGACACGGCCAGCAGCATCAGCAGCAGCGCTTCATGGCGCTCGCCAATCCAGCGTGAACGAAGCGGCTCGACAAACAAGTGGAAATTGGAGCCGAAGGCGCCATCGAGTTCCGGAATCGCTTTCGCAATGGCGGACAGTTCGCCCTTCGCATCGATGGCTTCGATGCCAGGTCGCAGCCGCGCGAGCACGAACATTCCGTCGAGATTGCCCGCGTGTGATCGTGCGTGCTCGTCCGCGCTGAAGCCGAGAGGCAGCCATACTCGCGTCTGGCTCGACGGAAACACGAACCCTTTTGGCAACACGCCGACCACGCGATAGTCCGTGTCTTCCAGGCGCAGTCGCTGGCCTATCACATCATTGGCACCCACATAGTGCTGCTGCCATTCGTCCCAGGAGATGATCGCGTTGCGCGCCGCACCCTGTGCGATGTCTTCATCCGCGAACAGGCGACCACGCGCCGCCTGCGCGCCGAGCAGGCCGAACAGGGCCGGTTCGACGCTGGCAATCTGCATCGAGCCGACACGTCGGCCGGTCTCGTCTCGCTGGGTCGACTCGCTTGTGCGAAATGCGACTACGCCATCCAGCGTGCGCGCATTGCGCGCGATTTCGTCGCGCAGCGGCACCGATAGACCGAGGTCGGATGGAATGCCCAGAATGCGCGACTCGACCGAGACAAGGCGCTCGGATTGCGGATACGGCAGTGGCTTGTAGAGCAGCCCGTAGACGACGCTGAACACGCAGGCGAACGCGCCGAAGGCGAGTCCCAGCAGAAGGATCGAGGTCGCGCTGATCGCGGGGCTGCGCGCCAGCCTCCGCAGCGCGTGGCGCAGGTCGAATGCGTTCATTTCCTCTCCTGGAAAACGCGGACACATGCAGCGGCAGTAGTCGGTTCAGTCATGGCGCAGTGCCACCATCGGATCGACGCGAAGTGCACGGCGTGCGGGCAGGATCACCGCCATCATCGCCGCGAGCATGAGCACGACGAGCGCGCCGACAACGACGAACGGATCGGTCGCCTGGATGCTCTGCAGCGAGCCGGTCAGCAGGCGTGCGAACACGATTCCTGCGACGACGCCTATCGCGAGTCCGATGCCCAATTGCGTCACGCTGCGACCGAAGACATCGCTCAAGACCTGTCGGGCTGGCGCGCCGAGTGCGCGTCGTACACCGATTTCGCGCGTGCGCCGCCCGACGGCAAAGGCGAGCACGCCGTACAAGCCGGCGGCGGCGAGGATCAAGGCGATGACGCCGAAGATGCCGAAGCTCTTCGCTACCGAACGCTCGCCGATGGTCATGCTCTCGATCACCGCCGGATAGTCGCGCACCCAGTACACCGGTGTGTCGGCGTCGACCTCGCGCATGATCTCGTTCAAGCGTGGCGCGAATGCGTGCGGGTCGTCACGCGTTCGCACGGCAATGCTGGCGATGCGCCATATCTGCTGAGTCAGCGGCATCAACATTGCTGGTTGTGCTCCAAATCCAGGAGTATCGAGGGTCAGAGAGCCGATGACGCCGACGACAGTGAGCATGGGGCCCTTGGGGTCGCGCGGATCGAGGCGGAACTGACGCCCGAGCACGGATTCTTCGTTGCCGTAGCGCTCGACGAATTTGCGGTCGACCACCGCGACGCGCGCGCTGTCGGGGCGGTCGCTACTGTTGAAGAAACGGCCTTGTTCGAGCTTGATCCCGTACGCCGCAAGAAAATGTTCGTCGACATCGCCGGAAAAGACTTGCGGCAGTGGGGCGTCGCCGGGCACGGCGCCGCTGGGCAACACGTCATGTGCCTCGTTGTAGTACGTTCCGGGCAATGCAGTGCTGACGGTCGCATCGACCACGCCGGCATCTGCGCGCAGGCGTTCTCCGAGGCGCGCGTACAAATGCTGCTGATCTGCGTCCGCCGGATAGGCATGCTTCATCAATGCAAGGCGTGCAGTCAGCAGGTGGTCGGTGTTGATACCGAGGTTGCTGTGGTTGAGAACGAGGATGCCGCGCACCAGAGTGCCGACGCAGATCAGCAGCGCGCACGAAAACGCGACCTCGCCAATGACGAGTACGCGGCTGATGCGGGTGAACGAACCGCCCGCAATACCGCTTGATCCCGCGCGAAGCGTACCGGCCACGGCCATGTCGCCGGCGTGCAGCGCGGGCAGTACGCCGGTGACGAGCGCGGTGAGCAACGCGGCGGCGACGGCGAACAGCACGACCGTGCCGTCGATGTCGAAGCGCAGCCAGAGGGGGAAGAACTCCGACTCGCGCATCATCGAATGCTGCCAGGCGAGGCCCGCGCGCGCGAGCAGCACGCCAAGCGCTGTTGCGATCAGGCTCAGCAGCAGGCTCTCGATCAGCAGATTGGTCATCAGGCGCCGGCGACTTGCGCCCAATGCAACGCGCAGCGACAGCTCCTGGCGGCGACCGAGCGTGCGCGTCAGCAGCAGGTTCGCCGCATTCGCACAGGCGACCAGCAGCACCATCATGACCGCGGCGATCATATAGCCGAGCATCGAGCGGGTCGTGCGGTCGGCGGCCATGTAGGCGAGTGGTTCGACACGCGGACTCTGACTGCGGAAACGCTCCGGATCTGCGCGCGCGCCATCGGCAAACCATGTCTCGAAAGCGCTGAGGACACCGGCGTCGGTGACGCCTGCATGCTTGCGCAGCACCACCCAGTAAGCGTAGCTGTCGGGCTTCATGCCTTCGGCCAGCGTCGCCGGTACCCAGATGGCTTCCGTGCGCGGATAACTGAAGTTCTCCGGCATCACGCCGATCACGGTGGCGGACTGTGAATCGACGCGGATCTGCCGACCGACGATAGCGGAGTCGCCGCCATAGCTGCTCAGCCACAGTGCGTGCGACAGCATCGCCACCGCCGGTGCGCCCGGGCGTTCATCGGCACTGGAAAAATCGCGGCCGAGTATCGGCGCCACACCCAGCACCTGGAACAGGTTAGCGCTCACGTGGCCGCCATTCACGCGTTGCGGTTTGTCGTGATCGCTTAGGTTGATCGTTGACCGCGCGACTGCCGCAACGTCGGCACTCGCTGCCAGCTGACGCTGGATCGGTATCACATCGGCGCTGCTGACCGGGAACACATCGCCGAGTCCGCCGTCGCCGAAGAAACCCGCCTGCAACAATTGCTCGGGCTGCGCGAACGGCAACGGCCGCAAGACGAATCCGTTGAGCAGGCTGAGCATGAAGATGACACAGGCGAGACCGGTGCCAAGTACGCCGATCACCAGAGCCGAAAAGCCGGGTCGCTTCGCGATGCCGTGCGCAGCGTCGCGGATGTCATGCAGAAAAGTGTTCATGGTGTCCCTTTCAACTCAAGGCTTCGCGCGGGGCGACCGTGCACGCGCTGCGCGCGGGCAACAGGCAGGCGAGCAGCAACGTGAGGAGCAGCAGCAGACTTACCCCTGCCAAGGTCAGCGGATCACTCGCAGGCATGCCATCCAGCAGGGTGCCCGCAGCACGCGCGCCGATCAGTGCAGCAAGAATGCCGATGGCGATTCCGCTCGCGCCAATGCGCAGTCCGCTGCCGAGCACTAACCGTGCTACACGATTGCGCGACGAACCCAGTGCCTGACGCAGCGCGAACTCGTGCTTGCGCTGTCCGACCACGAAGGCCATCAGACCGTACAGACCGCCGGTTGCGAGCACGAACGCGACGGCGGCGAATGCGCCGAGCAGGATCAGGCTGAAGCGGCGATCTGCGAGCGCGCTGGCGCGCACTTCGGTGAGTGGACGCAGGCTGTACGGAATTCCGGCGCTGATGCTTTGCATCTTGCTGCGCAACTCGCCCATCGAAGCAGCAGCGGGAAGACGAGAGCGCACGACGATGTTGAATTCGGCTGCGGCCATCGGACGCTGATCGAGGTCGACATACACCGTACCGCCAGGTGCGCGGTCCAGTCGCCGCTCGTGTACATCGCCAACGACGCCGACGATCGTCAGCGGGTGCATGTCGCCGTCCATGTTGCCGAACTGGATGCGCTGGCCGATCGGATCGCGGTCGCCCCAGGTCGCATGTGCGGCGGCTGCGCTGATCACGGCGACGTGCTCGCCATCAGGGCGATCGCTGCTGGCGAAGCTGCGTCCGCGCAGGAGTGGAATGCCCGTGGCCTTGAAATAGTCGGCGCTGGCGACGCGGAATTCGGCGTCACCGAGGGTTGGCGAAGGCGGGTCGAAGCGGGTAACCGTGCCGTCCCAGAACGATCCGTTCGCGCCGCTCGCGCTGAGCGGCAGGCTGCTCACGCCGCCGACGGCGGCGACATCGGGCAGGTGCGCGAATGCGCTCATCAGTTCGCCGTAGCGCCGTGCCGTCGCGAGTGCTGCCGTCGCGTCGCGCGTCCATGGCTGCGAAACCTCCATGCTTACCGCGCCTTCGGCATCGAAGCCCGGGTCGACCGCAAGCAAGGTCAGGAAACTGCGTCCGAGCAATGCGGCACCTGCCAGCAGGATCGTCGTCAGCGCGGTCTGCCCGACCAGCAAGGCCGTGCGCGTACGCAAATGACTGCGCCCTGGCGACTGGCCGCGGCCGCTCTCGCGCAGTTCGCCGATCGTGCTGCGTCGGCGGCTGCTCCACAGAACGGCACCGCCGGTGATCGCCGCGATAGCGATCGCCGCCAATACGCTGATCGCGAAACTGCCCACGCCCAGATGAATGCCGTCGGCGCGCGGCAGGCTGCTGCCGGCAAGATTGACGAGGATGCGAATCGCCGCCGCTGCGAGCACAAGCGCGATGACGCATGCCGCACTCGCGATCAGCAGGCTTTCGAACAGGACCTGGCGTGCCAGTCGCGTCTTGCTCGCGCCGAGTGCAGCGCGCACGGCGAGCTCGCGTGAGCGCGAGCCATTCAACGCGAGCAACAGATTGGTCGTATTGCTGATCGCGATGAGCAGCAGGAACAACGTGCCCGTTGCGAGCACGAGCAGCGCGCTGCGCACTGGCGCTGCGATCGCGTCGCCGAGCATCTGCAGATCGAATCCGACCGCATCGGTGCTCTTGCCGAAGCGTGCCTTCAGCCCCGTCGCCAGCGTGTCCGCGGCGATGCGTGCCTGACCCAATGCCGTTGCGACGCGCAGGCGTCCGACCGCCTCGAAATTGTGTGCACTGCGCGATGTGCCGGGATCGTCGAGCATCGGGCGCCAGGCGACGGTGTCCTGCGGGAACGCGAATCCTGCGGGCATTACGCCGATGATCGTGTGGCGTTCGCCATCCAGGTCGATCGTGCTGCCCAGCACATCGGCGCGTGCGTGAAGCAATCCCTGCCAGAGTCCGAAGCCGACAACGGCGACCTTGTCGTGTTCACCCGCGGAAAAGGTTCGTCCGAGTTGAGGCGCGACGCCCAGCGTGCGAAAGAAGTCGCCGCCACTCGCATCGACCGTGGCATGCAGCGTGGTGTCGCCGCTGTTGATCGTGGCCGAATTGGCGGCATGGAACGCCATCGACGAGAACTGCTCGACCGTGGTGGTGAAGTCCGCGTAGTTCGGATAGGCGAGGGCCATCGAATGCCCGTCCGCGGCGAGTTCGCGAACCTGGACCAGCTGGTCCGCCTCGGGGTACGGCAGCGCGCGCAACAGCACTGCGTCGATCACG
The DNA here is from genome assembly GCA_039921645.1 of Dokdonella sp. Lineage (GTDB taxonomy): Bacteria > Pseudomonadota > Gammaproteobacteria > Xanthomonadales > Rhodanobacteraceae > Dokdonella_A. The sequence goes on along the minus strand of JBDSBK010000476.1, from coordinate 7,815 downwards.
CAATAGATCGCGATTGCGGCGGCCATGCCGGTGGCGAGAGTGGACACCGCAAACGCGGCGGTGCCGACGTGACTGCGCAGGCTGCGTAAGGCAAAACGGAGATCCGGGAGGATGTTCATCGAGGTAACCTCAGTGAATCCCGCTCGCCATCAATCGAGCGGGATTGAAAAACGGAAATTTTGCGAGCTTCATTCATGCCGCAGCGCCTCCATCGGCGCGATTCGCGCGGCACGGCGTGCCGGCAACCAGCAGGCGAACAGGGCGGTTGCTGCAAGCAGGACCGTTGCGGCAACAAATGCGGAAACGTCACTGAAGTCAGCGCCGAACAGCAGGCTCGATATCAACACCGCGCATCCGGACGACAGCAGCACGCCGATCGTCAGGCCGGCACCGAGCAAGCTCGTTCCGCGGCGCATGACTTCGCGCAGGATGCGGCGCGGGCTGGCACCGAGTGCAAGGCGCACGCCGAATTCGCGCGTGTGGCTGGCGATATGCATTGCGATCAAACCGTACAAGCCGATCGCCGCGAGCAGCAGGCCGAGCGCGCCGAGCGCGAGCGACACGAGGCCTGCGAGGCGTTGCGGCAACAGAGATAGCGCGATGAAGTCGCTCATCGGATGGACCTGACCCGGCGGCAGCGACGCGTCGAGTGCATGCAACTCGCCACGCAATTCCTGCGCAAACGTGTTCGCCGGTAGTCCGGTCTTGACCACCAGCGAGGTCTCCTCGCGTGGCCACTGGGTCAGCGGCAGGAACAGGAAGGGTTGATCTCCTTCGGACAGCGATGCGTAGCGACCGTTGGCCGCAATCCCGATCACAGTCAGCTGGCGCGCTTCCTTGCCTTCGCCGTAGCTGAACGTGCGACCCAGCACATCGCCATCCGCGGCGAGTCGGTGCGCGAGCGCAGCGTTGACGACGCAGACGCTGCCACTGTCCTTCGTGTCGTGCACATTGAACGCGCGTCCGCGCAACTTGACGTCCAGAGTCTCGAAATAGCCCGGGGACACCAGGTTGATGTCCGGGGTCAACGCATCTTCCGGGATGCCCGCGATATGGAAGCTGCCCATGTCCATGTGACTGAGGCTCAACGGCACCAGCGCCGCGAGCGCAGCCTGCTCGACGCCCGGCAGCACACGCACGCGATCAAGCAGGGATTGCTGCAGCATGAGCTGCCGCGGTTCCGCGTAGCCGCTGGGCTTCAAGTCGAAATCCGCCGCAAGCACGTGTTGCGTATCGAAGCCGATGTCGATCGCTGTCGCGCGCTGCATGGCTCGCAGAAACAATCCGCCGCTGACCAGCAGGACCAGGGTCAACGCGATCTGCGCGACGACAAGCGAGGCGCCGACACGCGAACGTCGGCCCGCGGTTTGACGTCCGCCCAGCGCTTCATTCGCTCCCGGCGCGCGGTTGGACGCGCGCAATGCCGGCAACAATCCGAAGCCGAGCGTGGTCGCGAGTACGCAGCCAAGCGCGAACAGCAACGCCGTCCCGTTGGCGGGTATCTGCAACAGAACGGGGACCGGCGTGGGCAATTCGACCAGCCCCAGCAGGTGGCACCACCACAGGCTGAGCAGCAGACCGACCATTCCCGCCACGATCGACACCAGGGCGCTTTCGACGAGCAATTGCGTGACGATGCGCCCGCGACTTGCGCCGAGTGCAAAGCGCAGCGCGATTTCATATCGGCGTGCTTCACCGCGCGCCAGCATCATGCCGGCCACATTCACGCAGGCGACCAGCAGGACCATGGAAATCAATGCGAACAGCAGGCTGGAAAACGCACGCAGGCCGCCACGGAATTCACCGGGAATGGGACGCAATGGAACGACGCTGATGCCGGGGTCCTTGTTCGACGTTGGATATTCGACAGCGAGTTGTCTTGCGATTGCGGACAAGTCCCGCTCGGCGCGGGCCAGCGTGACCTGCGGTGCGAGTCGCGCGCCGACGGACAGCCAGCGCGACGAACGCTCATCGAGCGCCTCGGCCATGCCGGGTTTGAGCAGCGCGCGCTCGCTCAATGGCAAATAGAACTCCGGGTCGATCAGCGCGATGTGACCACGGAATTCCGGTGCGGCGACGCCGACCAGCGTGAACGACTGTCCATTGATCGTGACCCGCTTGCCCACCGCGGCATCCTCGCCGCGCAGATACTTGCGCCATGCAGCGTACGTCGCGACCGCGACCGGCGTTGCCGCGCCGCTGCGATCGTCGTTCGCATTGAGCAGACGTCCGCGGTACGCCGACACCTGCAGCGTGTCGAAATAGTTGCCGCTGACCAACAAGCCGATCCCGCGTTGCGGTTCTCCGCTCGCCTCGAGGTTCAGTGCTTCGAGGCGATAGGCGAACAAGGACGCCGATGGCTCCATGCGGGAGGAATAGTCGAGAAAATCCGGATAGGAGAACGGCGCGAAGCCGCTGCCGTTGCGCGTGCTGCCGATCTCGACGAGTTCCTGCGCTGCGCCCACGCCTTGCACACCGGCGAAGAGGTACGCGTTGACGGTGCTGAACAACGTGGTTTCGGCGCCGACGCCGATCGCCAGCGAAACGATCGCGAACAGCGCAAATGCCGGCCGCGCGAGCAGCTGGCGCGCCGCGTGACGAATGTCCTGCAACAGAATCGAAAGCATGGAAAGTCCTCAGGGGAAAACGGGTGTCGACGTGCTGGCGGCGAACGTCATTCGTAGCGCAACGCTTCGAGCGGCGCGACGCACGCGGCGCGGCGTGCCGGCAACCAGCACGCAATGAACGCCGTTGTCGCAAGCACCAGCACGACGGCAGCGAGGCTCGGCAGGTCGATGCTGCCGACACCGAACAGGAGGCGTTTCAACACGAAGCCGAGCGCAAATGCGCCGACCACACCGATGCCAAGCCCGATGCCGGTGAGGCGCGCGCCATCGCCGAGTACCTGCCGGCGAATGTGCGCGGAGTCCGCGCCGATCGCCATGCGCACGCCGAATTCGCCAGTACGTTGCGCAACCGTGAACGCGAGCACGCCGTAGATGCCGATCGCGGCGAGCAACAGGGCCAGCGCGGAAAAGACGCCGATGAGCTGCATCGGCACGCGCCGCCCCGCTAGTGAAAGGCCGATGCGTTCGTCCATCGACTTGATGTCGAACAAGGGTAGGTCCGCATCGACCGAGCGGATGGCCGCGCGTAGCGGCTGCACCAGCGCAGTGGGGGACGCCGAACTGTGCACGCTCAGCAGCGCCGTATCGCTGGTCTGATTGGCGAAATTGAAGTAGTAGGTCTCTTCGCGCGGTGCGCTGGCGAGATCCGTGTATTTGGTGGTGCCGACGACGCCGACGATGGTGTAGAAATCCGGCTTGCTCGGCGAGCCCATGTTGAGGCGATGGCTCAATGCATCGCCATTCGGAAAATGCTTGCGTTCGAACATCTCGTCGATGACCGCGACCGGTGCGGCGGCCTCCCAGTCGGCGCGGGTGAACACGCGTCCGCGCAGCAACGGGATGCCCATCGCCTTGAAGTAGTCCTCGTCGACGCTGAGCACGTGACCGTGCGGCGGCGAACCCGTCGCCGCTTCACCGTCGATGCGATAGCTTGCGCCACCATCGTTGCCGGCGAACGGCAACGCATCGACCAGACCGGCCGCATCGGCACTCGGCAGTTTGCGCACTTCATCGAGGATGCGCGCAAAGCCTCGCGCTCGCGCAGGTCCGTCCGCGTATTTGCCGCGTGGGAGGGTGATTGCCGCAGTGAGCACGCCACCGCTGTGAAAGCCCGGACTCTCCTCGAGTACCTTGGCGAAGCTGCGCAGCAGCAGCCCCGAACCGGCGAGCAATGTCACGGCCAATGCCAGTTGCACGACGACCAGCACGTTGCGCGTGCGTCGCGCGCCACGTCCGCCGCCGCCAAGGCGACCGGCTTCGCGCAGCGCTTGTTGCGGTCCGCTGCCGATCGCGGACAAGACGGGCAGCAGGCCAAACAGGACGCCGGCGAGCAGGGACAGCAGCAGGCTGAATCCGAGCACGCGCGGGTCGGGAGTGAGAACGACCCAATCGGGCAACAGACCGGAGTTCGCGACGATCTGCGCGCCAGCCAGCGCGATGACCAGACCCAGCGATCCGCCGATCAATGCCAGCAGAAGCGCCTCGATCAGCAGCTGCCGCGCGATGCGCGCCCGACAGGCACCCAGTGCTGAACGCACGGACAGTTCCTTGCGCCGACTGGAGAAGCGGGTCAGCAACAGGTTGGCGATATTCGCGCACGCGATGAGCAAAACCATGCTGACGGCGCCCTGCAGCAGGAACAGTATTCCTGCGTTTTCCCCGGCCAGCAGTGCGCGCAACGGTTGGGCGGCGACCGTGAATCCCGCCGACTCCATGTACGTTCGGAACCCGGCACCGTCGACGCCCATCGCACCGATGCGCTCGTAGTTGCGACGGCTGATGGCATCGCACTGCTGCTTTACCTGCGCGATATTGGCACCGGGCGCAAGACGCGCAACGCTGAAGGAGAATTCCTGGCCGCGCTGGCGATCGCTCTTCTGCGCGTCGGTGAAAGCGAAGGGTGCATACAGTTGCACATCGCGGTTCGGGAACATGAAACCGTCCGGCATCACGCCGACGATGCGCCAGCTCTCTCCGTTGAGGCGCAAGTCTCGGCCAATCACACCCTGGTCCGCATTGAACCGGTTGCGCCACAGCGCATTGCCGAGCACGACGACTTTCTCCCTGCCGACCTGCGCTTCGTCCTCGGTGAACGTGCGGCCGAGCGCTGCGTCGACACCGAGCGTCGAAAACAGCGAAGGGGTCACGCGCAACGCGCGTAGCCGTTCAGGCGCACCTTCCGTGGACAGATTGAGACTGACATCCGTATACAGCGCGCTGTCGGCGAGCGCCGGCACATCGGCACGACGATCGACGTAATCGGGAATCGAAACGCCTGCGCGCCCGGGCCCTGATTTGGAGTAGTTGTTGCTGAGATCGATCAGCGCAGCATCGTCGTGGTACGGAAGTGCCTTGAGATAGATGCCATCGATGAGGCTGAACACAAGCGTATTCGCGCCGATGCCGAGTGCGAGCGCGAGGATGACCGCAATGGCGAAGCCCGGACGCGCAAGCAGTGTGCGCACCGCGTAACGAAGATCCTGGAGCGATGTATCGAACATGGTCATGTCCCCGTTGCGTATTGGATGTCCCGCCGCCGATCCATCGCGGCGCCCGAGACCTGGGCAGCGCCTTGCCTCACATGCTCTCCACAAGAAGGGAGATGACATTCACGCCCTGCCCGCATGCGCGGCGCCGCCTAGGCTCCACGCACGCTTGGGATCACGACGCCGAACGCTCGCTGCGCGGACGTATCAGTCGCTGGTCCTCTTCGTGGCGCAGGCGATGCATCGTCGCTTCGTCGACGACGCGACCATCGAACATGAAGATGCGTCGATCCGCGAATTCGGCGTAGCGCGGATCGTGCGTGACCATGCAGATCGTCGAACCCGCCTTGTGCAATTCATCGAGCAAGGCCATTACCGCCTCGCCGTTCTTCGAATCGAGGTTGCCGGTGGGTTCGTCGGCGAGCAGGATCGAGGGTTGTCCGACCAGCGCGCGAGCGACCGCGACACGCTGTTGCTGGCCGCCGGAAAGCTGCGCCGGGAAGTGCTTCACGCGATGCGCCATGCCGACGCGTTCGAGTGCGGCGATCGTGCGATCGCGGCGCTCCGCCTTCGACACGCCCTCGCGGTAGGTCAGCGGCAGTTCGACGTTCTCGAATACGCTGAGGTCGCCGATCAGGTTGAACGCCTGGAACACGAAACCGATTTCCTGGTTGCGGATCTGCGCGCGTTCGCTCGCGCCGATGTCGGCGACCTCGCGGTTGTTGAGCGTGTAGGTGCCTTCGCTCGGTGTATCGAGCAGGCCGAGTATCGCAAGCAGAGTCGACTTGCCGCAGCCGGAAGGTCCGGAGATCGACACGTACTCGCCACGCTTGATGTCGAAATGCACGCCGGCCAACGCATGCGTCTCGACTTCGTCGGTCAGGAACACCTTCTTGATGCTGTCCATGCGGATCAGCGAATCGGCGCGGTTCGTGTCGTTCATCGGAATTTCCTGTCGGGTATTTGCAAGGCCGTTGACGCAATGTCTGAGGTGGGATGCGTTTACGCGTCCCGACGTTTCACTTGAGGCGGATCTTGTCGTGCTGGTCGTAAGCGCTGGTGTCGGACAGGATCACGCTGTCGCCGACGGCGATGCCCTTGCGGATCTCGATCAGGTTGACCGAGCTCTTGCCCAGTTGCACCGGCACGCGACTGGCGATGCCGCTGCCCGGGTCGAGACGGAACAGGCGCACTTCGGCGTCGGGTTGGCCAAATGCCGGCCGACCGACGTAGAGCACATCCGGCAGGCGTTCGATCTCGATCGTGCCGTCCACCGAAAGATCCGGTCGCGCGCCCGACGGGAGTGCGCCGATCAGGTCGACATCGACTTGCACCGTGCCGTTCTGCACGGCCGGATCGACACGCGCGACCTTGCCGTCGACGATGCCGTTGCGCGTGTCCACCTTTACCGGTTGGCCGAGCACGATGTCCTTCGCCTGCGTTTCGGCGATGCGCAGTTCGGCGCGAAGCTCGTTCGGGCGAGCGACGCGCGCGAGGTTGGTACCCACGACGACCTGCTGACCTTCCTCGACCGGCACCTGCTGCAACACGCCGTGAATGCCCGCGCGAAGATGCAGCGCATCGGCCTGGCGCTGGCGCAGTTCGCGCGTCGCGACCAGTTGATCGAGGCGCGCCTGCTCTGCCGCGATCTGCGCCGCGATATTGCGCTGGAACTCGACCACGCGCTGCCGCTCGATCGATACGCGGTTCTTCAACTGCTCGAGCACGACCAGGCTCTTCTTGTATTGCACGGCGGGAATCACGCCTTTCTCGGCGACAGTCTTTTCCGCTTCGGCCTGCATGCGCGCGGTTTCGAAATCGCTCTGCGCCTGGGCGAGCGCGGACTGTTCGTCGAGCAGCTTGGAACTGAGGTCGGTACGCTTCGCCGCGAGATCGGACTGCGCCGCGGTCACGGCTGTCTTGCCGGCGAGCAATTGATCGTCGACTTCCGGATTGCTCAATTCGAGGATCACCGTATCGGGTTCGACCATGGCGCCGGGCCTGACGACGATGTGCTCGACCCGCGCGGCGGTTTCGGCGGCGATCCAGCGGATCTCTTTCGGCACCAGCGTGCCGGGTCCGCGCACTTCGCGCAGCAACTCGCCGCGCTTGACCGTATCGACGAGCACGCTCGTGCGTTCGATCGACGGGATGGCGGGGCCAAGCGCGGCGAGGCCCATGCACGCGGCGGCGAGCACGGCGACGACGACTCCGCCGATCAGGTACTGGCGGCGGCGCTTTTGTTGTTTCAGTTCGGGGCGGGCGATGTCCATGCGACAAGAAGAGCAGGGACCGTGCCAGCGTGATGAAAAAACGCAAGCCGTTGTTTTCAAATCGCTTCAATGAAGTGCTGGCATACAAAGCGTCCGCTTTCGGACGCTTTGCGAACGCTGCCGTTCAGCTGTCCGCGAGTGTACGGATGCGGTGGTGGCCGTGCGTCAGAATTCGAGTTCGACCGCTGCACAGAGGTAGTCGATCATCGGCGCGACGCGCTTGAACGTGTCCACCACGACCGGCAACAGTTCGTCCGAGGTGGCGACTGCATCGGCAAAACCCTGTCCAGCGGCGAAGTTCTTGCGCATCAGGTCTGCAATCAATTCGTGCGCGGGATCGAAACCGCGCGGCGGGCGCGTCAGGCTTTCGCCCCAGAATTCGAAGCGCTCGCGAAATGCCTTCGACTGGGTTGCCTTCTTCCACGCGGC
>JBDSBK010000475.1:0-2792 GCA_039921645.1 Dokdonella sp. | reverse complement strand
CGGGACTGGTTCCGCCCGCGAGCGGCGCGATGGTCATGGCAATGACGCTACCCGCAGGATTGCGTATCGACAGGATCGAATTGGCCTGGACACTCTCGACGATGGCCAATCCCACCACTTGACTGCTGCCGGCCGAACGCCCGGCCACCGTCGTCGGCAGTTCGAGTCCGTTGAGCGTCATCACCAACTGCGCCGGCTCGGACACACTGACCTGGAACATCACCTGATACGCACCGATCGACGGCAGCATGAATTGACTCGGCGACACGCGAACGATGCTTCCGGACGACGGGCCATTTTGCGGGAACTGAACGTCGGTACTCGGGGCGACGGTTGCGGCGTTGTCCGGCGGCATCATCGCAAAGAAGTCCGCAAAGTCACGGGCTCGGGAATTCAATGCGTACTGCGCCACCGGCGCAGTACCCACCCGCTGACGCGCCGCGAGCGGCTGCTCATTGGGAATCGTCGTGCCTACCTTTATCTCAAGCCAGTACTGCTGGCCATTGAAGACCTGGCCGAAATCGAGATCGGTCGTGAACAGCCCGCCATTGCCTACCAGGAGCGCTTGCTGGACAGGCGTGCCGACCACGTTGCCCGCCGTCGCCGCATCGTACAAGGTGAACGTGAATTGATAGGTCTGGCCGCTGGGTAGCGTACCGCCGGCGCTCAGCTGGCCCTGATAGGTAAACGCCGTCGTCTGCGGCGCGGCTTGCAGATTCATCGCTGCTGCCACGAGCAGCGCACAAGCGACGATCATGCGGAGTGTCATGCACTTCATGGTCAGCAGCCCTCGAAACCGTTGAAGAAAATTTCATCCACTTCCGTGGGACTTGCCGCCGCCAGGAAACCGGCGAAAACCGCGTTCGTCGCGTTGTTCGAATAGCCTGGCGCAACTTGTCCAACGGTGCCGGTCAAATGGAAGCAACTGTTCCTCTGGGATTGCCCACCCGCACCGATGACATGGAAATCGATCGCGGGCGCCCCTGCCAGCGCCACCGAATCCGACCACGGAATTGCGCACAACGCGGCGCCGACAAACGCGGACATGACTTTCCATCCCATGCACGCAATGCGGCGGTTGCGAGGTAACGCGATAAAGGTAGGCATGCGCCGGAGTGTGCGCGCACCAAGCGCATGCAACAACCCGTTACAGCCCGAGGCCGGCGTTTGGTCGAGCTGTTTTTCTGCCTCGCCCGCGGCGTGTCGAGCGTGCGACGCTGGACGCGCCCGAACGTCGACGCCACGCGTCTGCATCTGCAACATCAAACGTGTCTACGGTTCAAACCGTTTTCGCTCGATCGAAGCGCAATCTGAGCGACGCGCGGGAACGGCGACTTCGGAGGGAATCGATGGGCGCGGACAACGGCAACCTTCTTCCATTTTTGGTCAGTACGATGCCGGCTTCGACCACTGCGAAACGTACAGCGGACAAATCTCCCCGCGCAGATGGTTCATTGCGCCGATCCGCGCGGACGAAATAGCCGCATATGCATCGACATCGCGGGTGTAGCGCGGCCACACCGGAAGTCCGCTGCCGTTGGGATTCCCGGTGCGCGCAAAGTTGGTCCAGTAGCCTTGCATCCGATCGAGCAAGGCAAGCTCGGCCGGCGACATCGGCTGCTTCAGCGGCCACTCCGGTCCCCAATTGCCGAACACGTAAACGAGTTCATGCGAATGCCCGGTGACCAACTCGCCCGAGCGGGCCTGCTCGAAGTGGTAGACCCACGCGACATCCGCTGCGCGCGCGGCGAGGAGGGACGCGCAGCGATAGCTCACGTCGGCGACGAGCTGCGTGCCTGCATTTCCCAACAACGAATCGGCCGGTCGCGCAGCGCCCGCTGGAAAATAATACGCAAGCGCCTGCCCGGCCTTGTCGCCAAACGATTGCACGACGGTCTGGCGCAACGACTCGGCTGGGGCGTCGACTGCGAATTCCTGTGCATTGCTACCGACGATGAGGTCGATGCCCTTGCCGACTCCATCGAGCAGGGCTTGTGCGGGAAGCTTGCCAAACAGTCCGCCGTCGAGGATCGGCTCCGCAACGTGTTCGTGCGGCGCCTTCGCTTCGAACGCCTGCCAGCGCTTGAGCAGCGCTTTTGTCGAAAGCCCGCGCAGCTGCGAAATCGCACCGAACTGCGAGCCCGCTCGCTCGGCCAGCGGACGCGGAACGCTCATCATGCCGTCACCGAATGCGCTGCCGCTTTCCAGGATCGCTCGATGGAAAAGACCGCGCGCACGCTCGGACGTGATCAGCCACGAGACCGCGATGGCGCCCGCGGATTGGCCGAATGCGGTGACGTTGGCCGGATCGCCGCCGAATCGACCGATGTTGTCGTGCACCCACTGCAATGCCGCGATCTGATCGAGGAGGCCATAGTTGCCGCTCGAGCCATCGGCGGTTTCCTTTTCAAGATCCGGATGTGCGAGAAAGCCCAGAACGCCGACCCGGTAATTGATCGTCACCACCACGACGCCATGACGCATCAGCTTCGTGCCATCCGAAAAATTATTGCCGCCGGAGCCGCCGGCAAAACCTCCGCCGTGCAGCCACACCATCACGGGCAAACCCGTCTCGTTCGCTGGCGAAGCGATGCGCGGCGTCCAGATGTTGAGCGAAAGGCAATCTTCCGATGCGCGCGCGGCGTCGACGTTGTTCCATCCCATTGGATCCTGCGGACAGGAGGGACCAAACCGCGAAGCGTCTCGCCTGCCCTTCCATGACGGCGCAGGTGCAGGCGGACGCCAGCGGTTGCGCCCCATCGGCGCTGCCGCATAGGGCACGCCTTTGAACA
>JBDSBK010000474.1:0-2951 GCA_039921645.1 Dokdonella sp. | reverse complement strand
CTCGCCACATCGCCCCCGCTGATCGTCAGCTTGCGCAGATGGATCGACGAGCCGGTGTTGCCCGTGATCGTCATGACGGGCGCATGCGCACCGCCAGCGCCGTCGATCGTCGTGTACGTCGCGTCTTGGGTCTGCGTTGCGCAGTCGGCATAGCCACCGGTAAGGGTGAGGTCCTGGCCGGTGGTGAAGCTGATCGCCTGCTGCGCGTAGGTTCCGCTGCGGGTGACGCGAATCGTGTCCGCCCCTGCACTCGCCTCGGCGGAAGCAAGTGCGGCTGCGATGGTCGCATGCGTGCACCCGGTACCCGCGCCAACCGTGTAGGTCAGCGCGTGAACGGGTGCGGCAACGAGCGCGTACACCAGCAAAATGGAAGCGACTCTTGCTGGCGCACGCGAGCGACGGCAACGCATGTTCGATGCGGATTTCATGGGCGGGTTCCTGGTGGCAACGAAAACGTCGTTACTCAGGAAGACACCGCATTGACGCTGATTTGGACAAAACGCGAATCGGAGCAATACCTGCCTTGGCGGCGGTTTGTTTGCTGATGCCCCTTCGCATCGGTTGAGCGCACAAAAAAACCCCGCCGAAGCGGGGTTTTTTTGTGGGTTTGGCGAAACAACACCATCCACACCCAAGCCTTCCCTTGAAGGCGAGGGCTTTGCTTCGCGTCGACGGACTGGATCAGAAATCCATACCACCCATGCCACCCATCCGACCACCGTCGGGGCCGTGATCGCCACTGCCGCCGGCTTTCGTCTGAGGATCACCCTCGGCTCTTCACCCTCTCTTGCGGCGATCCAATGTCCAAAACATGGAGGGAACGACGTTGAACTAAACAGGCGCGCCATTGGCGGCCTGGGGTTAGGCAAATACCGGGGAGAATGTTCATGCACGACAATTCGAAAATGGCTGCTCGCCGCAACGTCCGAAGGTCCGCTCGACCGGCACACTGGCCGCTGCTGACCCTGTTCCCGTTGCTGGTTGCGGCCACAGCCGCCCATGCAAACCCCAAGTTCTTCCACGTCGGCGCCGGTTGCACATACACCACGATCCAGGCGGCGCTGGATGCCGAACGCGCCAGCCCCGGCAGTCCGGCCGACTACCTGTATGTGGCGCGCAACCAGTCGTACACGGCGCAGGACATCCAGATCCACGACCAGAACGTGTTCATCTACGGCGGCGTGGACACCTGCACCGACTCATCGACTTCCGGAACGACGACGCTGAGTGGCAGTGGTGGCGCCGCGAAAAGCGTGATGACGATCAGCGGCCATTCGCGGGTTGGTCTCGGCGGCTTCACGATCACCCAGGGCGACAACACCAGCAGCGGTGTCGGCGGCGGTATCAACTTCGTGGGATCGGGCTGGCTCCGCGTGAGCAGCACGACGATCACGAACAACCAGGCCGGTTATGGCGGTGGCATCAATTTCAACGGCACCGGCGGCAGCGCCGACGTCGCCGAACTGCAGATCGGCGTCGAGACGCTGATCACGAACAATACCGCGAACACGTCCGGTGGCGGCATCCGCATCGAGGGCAATGCGACGCTCAACATCGTCGAGCCGCAGGTGATGATCGGCTTCAACAAAGCGGTCGGTGGCTACGGTGGCGGCATCCTGGTCATCGGTCCCGCGCGCGCCGACCTCGGCTCGCCCGGCTACCAGTTCGCCGAATACGTCGGCCTGCTGTTGCAGAACAGCGCGCAGTACGGCGGCGGTCTCGCAGTCGTCGCGGGCAGCGGCAACGGAAAGGGCTTCGCGCGACTGTTCACGACCGATGCGGCGCATCCGATCTGGCTCGACGGCAATGTCGCTTCGCATGTCGGCGGGGCGATCTACGTGCATCCAAATGCCGGCGAAGGTTCCGCCGATTCCGCAGCGATCTGCGGCAGCGACTATCGCCTCAGCTCGAACAGTGCCCAGGAAGGCAGCGCGATCTACGCGGACGAACAGCATGACTCGATCACCGGCTATCAGGGCAGCAACGTATCGCTCAGCCGCAACGCCATTCACGGCACGCCGTCTTGCGCCTCCCAATATCCCTTCGAGATCGACCCGGTCGAGTGCAAGAGCGAATACTGCAGTCGCATCGACGGGAACATCACGCAGAACATTTCCGGCCAGGCCACTGCCGGCTCCACCGTACTCGTGCAAAGCAACTCCGACGTCGGCATCGAGCATGCGCGTCTGGTAGGCAACCATGGCGCGCACGTGATGCGCGTGATCGCGAACGACTCGGCGAGCTCATTCAACCCGAGTCACGGCCGACTGTCGGCGTGCCTCGTCGCCGGCAATGTCGCCACCGGCGACCTCATCGTCGCCGATTCGGATACGACGATGAACGTCACCAATTGCACGATCGCCGACAATCAGATCGGCTCGGGCACGGTTGTTCGTTCCGGTGGCATCCTGGATCTGTTTGACGACATTTTCGCTCAGGGACAGACGCCGACCCTCGTCTACACCGGCGGCAACGCGAACAACCTGTCGATCGGCTACGTGCTGTCGATGGAAGTCGCTACGCTGGCGCAAGGCCAGCACGTCGTTCAAGCCGATCCCTCGTTCGTGGACGCGGGTTCGGGCAACTACCACCTGTTGCCGTTCTCGCTCGCGATCGATCGCTCGCCGGCGGTTGCCGGCGACGACCGCGATCTCGACGGCCTGCCGCGCGACCAGGACATCACCAGCGTGCCGAACCAGGATGGCGTGCGCGACCTCGGCGCATACGAGCGCCAGCTGCGCTACTGCGGTGCCGCGGACACGATCTTCTGCAGCGGCTTCGAATTCTAGCGCCGCTGTCGCGCGATCGACGGAGCCCGATCAACCCGATCAAAAAAAACCCCGCCGAAGCGGGGTTTTTTTGTACCTGTGTTGCAGAGCGGGGCGCTCTTAGAAATCCATGCCGCCCATGCCGCCCATGCCGCCACCGCCGTGGCCATGATCGCCACCGCC
>JBDSBK010000473.1:0-2961 GCA_039921645.1 Dokdonella sp. | reverse complement strand
CGGTCCGCGCCTCGGAACAGGCGTTGATGTTCGCGCAGGGCGTCCTCGATCTCGCTATTCTTCGGCAAGCCGGCTTCGTCGAAGATTCCCAATTGCGCGGCCGCCTTGGTTTTCGCCCTGCCGTAGTCGCGCAGACCGCCTTCGCTGATGAGACGCGCGGCTTCTACCGCGATGCGACGCCTGACTTCGACGGCGTGAACGCCATTGTCACGCCGACCTGCCATCAGAAGACGTCGTAGGCTTCGCGCTGCTCGCCGTTGGTGTCTTCGGTCTGTGCCGGCTGCGATGCGAGTCGTGTCGCGTCCTCGGCTTTCATGACCTCGAGGATCGCGCCGGGTTCTCCGGAAGCCGCGAGGAGGCCGCTTACCGGGTCGATGCGAACGCGAGTGATTCCCGGCGGCATGTCGAACGCCTGCTCCGGCATGTCCTTCAGGGCAGTGCGCATGAAATCGATCCAGATTGGCAGCGCGGCCTTGGCGCCGAATTCGCCCTTGCCGAGCGAGCTGAAGTCGTCGAAGCCAACCCAGCAGCTGGCGACGAGTTTGGCGTTGAATCCGGTGAACCAGGCGTCACGATGATCGTTGGTGGAGCCAGTCTTGCCCGCCAGATCATTGCGTTTGAGTACCATTGCAGCTGCGCCGGTTCCGCGTCGGATCACATCGCGCATCATCGATGTGACGAGATAGGCATTGCGCGCATCGATGGCGCGGGGAGCCAGATGCGGCTGTCCGGGAGCGGCCTGCGAAACGGTGGCCGGTTCTGCATGGGCGGCACCGATCGGACTGAGCGCGGCAGTCTTTTCAACAGGTGTCGGAACCGGTGCAGTGTCACCGAGTTGCCTTCCGCTGCAGCTGGCACAGGCGGTTGCGGGATCGGCGCGCCAGACGACCTTGCCGTCGCGATCGTCGATCTCGCTGATCAGATATGGGTCAATGAGATAGCCGCCGTTGGCGAACACTGCATAGCCGCGCGCCATGGATAGCGGCGCGACAGCTGCCGTGCCCAACGCCATCGACAGATTCTCCGGAATCTGATCGGGTGAGAGGCCGAAGCGCGTTATGTATTCGCGCGCATAGTGCACCCCGATCGCATCGAGCAGACGCACGGATACCAGATTGACGGATTTCACCAGCGCTTCGCGCAGGCGGATCGGGCCCTGGAAGGTGTCGTCATCGTTCTTCGGTGACCATACGCCGTCGGGCTTGGACGGATCAGGAAACTGCACCGGTGCATCATTGAGTACCGATGCCGGCGTGAAGCCGTGCTCGAATGCCGCCGAGTACAGAAACGGCTTGAATCCGGAACCCGGCTGGCGCGCGCTCTGTGTCGCGCGATTGAACTTGCTGCGCTGGAAGCTGAGCCCGCCAACCATGCTTTCGATCGCGCCGTCCTCCGGGTTGAGCGAAACGATCGCAGCTTCCGCTGCGGGAATCTGGGTCAGCTTCCAGGTGTCGTCCTTCGCATTGCGTATCAGGCGAACGATATCGCCGCGCTTGAATACGTCGGCAAGGCTCTTGGCGCTGCCGTGTCGAGCCCACGTCAGCGAGGGCTGATCGAGCGAAGCCGTGTTGCCGTCGCCGACATAAATCGTGACCGAGGTCTTGTCGCTTTCGGTGACCAGGCCCGGATCCAGGCCCGCGATGGAACGATAGTCGGCGAGCGTGTCGTCCCATTCGCTGCGACTGGCTGTCGCCGCAAGGTCGACATGCGTTTCCGCGCCCCGGTAGCCGTGCCGCTGGTCGTAGCTGATCAGGGCGTCGCGCATCGCGATGACAGCCGCTCCCTGTTGTCCGGAATCGAGCGTGGTTTTGACGACGTAGCCATCAGTCAGCGCGTTGTTGCCGAGGCGGTCGATGGCTTCCAGGCGAACGAGTTCTGCGAAGTACTGCGCATCCACTTCAACCGGCGCTTCGTGCGCCTGCGCGAGATCGGGCTCTTTCAGTGCGACGTCGTATTCGGCCTTGTTGATGAATTTGTTCTCGAGCATGCGACCGAGCACGTAGGCACGACGCTCCAGCGCTCGTTGCGGACGGCTCAGCGGATTGCCGGTTGACGGAAATTTCGGGATTGACGCCAGCATCGCGCATTCGGGCAACGTCAACTGATCAAGTGTCTTTCCGTAGTAGAACTCGGCGGCGGCTGCGATGCCGTAAGAGCGGTGGCCGAAAAAACTCTTGTTGAGGTAAAGCGCCAGAATCTCGTCCTTGCTGAGTGCGCTCTCGATGCGGAACGCAAGGAAGATCTCCGAAAGTTTGCGCGTATAGCTGACTTCGGAGCTCAGGAAGAACATGCGCGCGACCTGCTGGGTGATCGTGCTGCCGCCCGCGACGTGCTTGCTTCCGGTCGTCACCGTCAACCAGACCGCGCGTGCAATGCCGCCAGCGTCGATGCCACGATGGGAGTAGAAGTCCGCGTCCTCGGCGGCGAGGAAGGCCTGTTTGAGGCGTTCGGGGACCTCTTCGATGCGCACTGGCGTTCGCTTGGTCTCACCAAAGGTCGCAATCAGCTTGTCGTCGGCGGACTTGACCCGCATGGGCACCTGAAGGCGCACGTCCTTGAGCGTGTCGACCGAGGGAAGGCGCGGTGCGATCAGCCAATACGCCGTTCCAAGGGCGATTCCGCCCAAGATGATGCCAGCCAGTGCCAGATAAAGCGCATAGCGCAGCAAGCGAAGAAATAGGGTCATGCGGCGGGACTTGTGATGCCAGTCAAGGTATGTACCGTAAGTATCAGAGTATAGAGCGTATGTGATTGCGCGATACAGCACGTTGCAGCATCGCAGCATCGGTGATCATGCGGGAAAAGTTGGGCGCAAGTGGCTGTCGGAGCTCATATTTGAAATTTTTCTGGACAGCCGTTGAAAAACCGTTAATGATCGTATTTAATGTAACGGCGCATCTTTCGCTCGTAAGAGCGCGTGGGAAGGGGAAAAAGTGTGGGCCTGTTCACACCTAAAGCGCC